>JBBRDV010000020.1:0-20886 GCA_038203565.1 Atribacterota bacterium | reverse complement strand
TTAATGCCCTTTTTACTGCTACTTCCGCCACCTGTGTCACCGGATTGATTGTGCTGGATACCGGAAAAGATTTTTCTACTTTTGGGCAATCAATTATCCTGATTCTCTTGCAATGCGGTGGGTTAGGAATAATGACGATGTATACCATGTTTGCCTTTTTGGTTGGGAAGAAAATCTCATTAAAGCAAAGACTCATCATGCAGGAATCCTTAAACCAATTTTCTATCGGGGGGTTAGTCCGCTTAGCAAAATATATCTTAATATTTACAGCAGTTATCGAAATTGTTGGGGCGACCATCCTGTTCTTTTACTGGCAGAAGACCTATCCCCCATTACAAGCTTTAGGTCTGTCAGTCTTTCATTCTATCTCCGCCTTTTGTAATGCCGGATTTTCTCTCTTTTCAGATAGCCTCATTCGCTACAAAGGAGATTTTGCCATAAATCTTACTTTTATCATTCTAATCATATTGGGGGGAATCGGATTCTTGGTTTTATTGGAACTTTTTCAATACAGAAAAGACAGAATCCTCTCCTTGCACACTAAATTAGCTTTAAATATCAGCTTTCTACTTACTCTCGTCGGTTTCGTAATTATATTCCTGATAGAATCTCAAAACATTTCCAGCATGGGAAACCTGGATTTCTCCGAGAAAATATATGGTTCAATTTTTCAATCGGTAACTGCCCGTACTGCGGGTTTTAATACTATTCATATCGGAAGTATGCAAAACGCCACTCTCTTCTTAATGATTATCTTAATGTTTATAGGTGCCTCTCCCAGTTCTACCGGAGGAGGAGTTAAGACGACTACTTTTGGTTTACTGATATTATACGTCTGGTCTTCACTAAAAGGGAAAGAAGAAATTCAAATCTTTAAAAGAAGAATATCACAGGATATCATTGTTAAAGCCTTAAACGTTATCACCCTCTCCTTGGGTCTGGTTATTATCATGACTATTCTATTGTCTTATACAGAAGGAGAGGATTTTATAAAAGTATTATTTGAGGTTGTTTCAGCTTTTGGTACGGTAGGATTGTCAACAGGTATTACTTCGTCTTTGACTATAGCTGGCAAGATAATAATTATTGTCACTATGTTTGCCGGCAGAATTGGACCTTTGGGTCTTGTTTTAGCCTTAATCCAAAAACGTGAACCGGAAATGATTAGATATCCTGAAGAGAAAATTATGGTAGGATGAAAATAAATTGGTCAATTGGTCAATTTTAAAAGAGGAGGTATTTTTTCCATGAAACAATTTATCGTTCTTGGTTTGGGAAGATTTGGTTCTGCGATAGCAACTACTTTGGTTGAATTAGGACAGGAAGTTCTGGGAGTAGATAATGATGAAGAAAAGGTAGATGAGTTAAAAGATAAGATAACTCAGGCAGTACAGGCTGATATTACCGAGGAAAGAGCTTTAAAGGAATTGGGAGTAAGCAATTTCGATACAGCTATTGTAGCCATTGGCAGTAATTTAGAGACAAGCATCCTGGTCAATATGATGTTAAAGGAAATGGGATTAAAATATATTATTGCTAAAGCCCAAAACAATCTCCATGCAAAAGTTTTAGAAAAGATCGGGGTAGATAAAATAGTATTTCCCGAAAGAGATATGGGGAGAAGAATTGCCAACAATTTAGTTACTCCTAATATTAAAAATTACATAGAACTGGAACCTGATTATAGTATTATTGAGATTGAGGCCTTGCCCGAATTTGTGAATAAAATTTTGGGCCAACTTGATCTGCAAAATAAATACGGAATCAATGTTTTAGCCATAAAAAGAGGTACTAACTTCAATATCTCACCCCAGCCAAAAGATATAATAAAAGGGGACGATTTTCTAATTGTAATCGGGGAGACTAAAAGAATTACTGAATTAGCCGATAAAATAAAGCATTAAAATAATTTTTGGAACTACCGGTTATTTGGAATAGACTGAAACCCTAAAAATAATAATTCCAAGAGATAAACAATATGCAAATATTTGATAAAAAACTTAAAAAGTTCTTTCCCAATTACCTACTCCAAAGTCTATTGGCTACGATGGCTCTGACCATTATTCTTTATTTTGAAAATATATTTACTGATTCCGCAGTTGTTGCTTCTCTGGGAGCAACAACTTTTATTATTTTCGCTATGCCAAACTACACCACTGCTCAACCTCGAAGGGTCATGGGAGGGCATATAATCGGTATCATCGTGGGAGTCTTTTGTTTTTATATTGCTTCTTTTGCCCAAAACAGTGAAAATATTTTCCTTACTCAGAATGTGATAAAAATTCTTATTCCTTCCCTCTCTGTAGGATTATCTATCTTCATTATGGTTATTACTAACACCGAACATCCTCCTGCCGCCGGCACCGCCCTGGGCATAGTTATTCAAGGATGGTCATATTCAACTATACTGGTCATTCTTATCACTATTTCTCTCTTATCGCTAATCAAATATTTACTAAAATCATGGTTAAAAGATTTGGTTTAACTTTACTTTTTTTAAAACTATGGGTGATATGTTACAATAAAACAAAAAAGGATAAAAAAGTATGATAAAAAATATTTTATTTATCTATAACTAGGTGAGTCAGAGAGAACGTAAGGGACTCTTTAGAGAATATATCCCTATTGAAGATGTAGACGCTATTCGCAAGGCTTTAATTGAGACTAACAATAATATTTTATCTTTAGATCTGCTTTCACCGGAACAATTAAACAAGTTTATCAACAAACATCAACCCATTGATCTGGCCTTTATATTGGGCATGGTTCAGCAATGGTTCGTAAACCCTTTATTTTCCTTCAGATTCCAAATCTATCATCTTCTTTTTTAAAGGATTATCCTTTTGACCGGAAAATCCCCCTAAACTACCGTCATTTTTTATAACCCGATGACAGGGGACGACTAATGGTAAAGGATTATTTCTCATGGCGCTTCCCACTGCCCGATATGCCCGAGGATAACCGGCCGCTTCTGCTGCCTCTTTATAGGACCGGATTTCACCATAAGGAATTTTTTTAACTGTCTGTAGAATTTCTTTCTTAAAATTCGTATAACTGTCTAAGCTCAACTGGTAATCTGTAAAATCAACTTTCTTGCCGGTATAATATTCTTTAACCTTTTGAATTAAATTTTCACAACCTCTATTATCTTCGAAAAGATTATTGCATTTTAACTCTTTCTTTATGTGAAAAAGAACATCTTCTTTCTTCTCTTCCGGCAAAACAAAAATCAGCAAGCCTTTTCGGTCAAATACAAACCCTGCCCATCCCCAGGCAGTCAAAAAGATAGCATATTTAAAAATATTTTCCAACATATATTTTCTCCTCTTTTGTTTTGTTAATGTTTTTATTATATAATCTAAATTAGTCGTGGTCAATAAACCTAAGCGTGGAGCGTGTAGGGGTTCGATTCATCGAATCCGCTAGAGAAATAATCAAGAAAAATCAAGTTGGGGAAGAATTATGTTAAAAAAAATAAATGTCTTGCTGCTGGCAGGCGGAAAAAGCAAAATAAGCCTGAGAAAATTTACCGGAAAAGAAAATAAGGCATTAATTGAAATAGGTCCTCAGCGCAAACCTATGATTCTACATATGATAGAAGCTTTAAAAAAATCAAAATACACTGATAAAATTATCGTAGCCGGATCTGAAGAAGTACAAAAATTAGTAAAAGATCTAGTATCTCTAACTATTTCCGACGGTCAAACCATTCCCGATACCTTGAAATCAGGAATTTTGCCCCTCAAAAAAGACCCATTAATATTAATTTCAACCTGTGATGCCCCTTTAATAACCGAAAAACATATCGACTATTTCATAGAAGAGTGTTATAGGTGGCCAGGTTTTGATATTTATTATCCTATAATCGATAAAGAAGTTTATCAACAGTCTTACCCCTCTTCAGATTTAAGAAGGATTTATGCTAATCTTGTTGAAGGGTCTTTTACCGGGGGAAATATTCTTTTAATAAATCCTCGGATTATCATCGATTGTGCAGATATAATCAACGATTTTATCTACTTCAGAAAACATCCTCTAAAAATAGCCCGACTCCTGGGTGCTCGAATAACCGCGAAATACTTAAGAAAATATCTGTCTATCCAGGACCTGGAAAAGAAAGTCCCTGAATTATTGGGGGGTTATAAAGGGAAGGCTATCCTCTCTCCTCCAGAAATCGCTCTGGATATCGATAAACCCAGACATTTAAAAGCTCTTTGGAACCATGATTAAAGTTTACTCTTTACTCCATACATACATCCGCCAGATTTTCCGGCAATAAGGTAAGAAGTAATAAAGGCTTTTCGGTCATATTCTAAAGAGATCTCCCTTACTTTGGGAAAATAATTTCTTTCACATATTACCCTGAGCATCTGAACTTCTCCATCTTTACCGTATCCTATATTTCGGGTAACTCCGAATCCCTCATCTCGAAGCCTATTTTCAATCTCCTGCCATTTGCTTCTTGAAATAATACCAACAGAAACTATCTCTTTAGATATCTTTTCAGATATATATATTCCAACTACATTTCCGACGGCAAAACCTCCACAATAGGCAATGACATTAAACCAATTCCCAATATCCTGTATTACCTTGCTTACTATCAGAATAAAAATTAAAACTTCGAAAAAACCGAGCACGCCGGCAATAAGCTTTTTTCTTCTTACTATCATCTGAACTCTAAAAGTTCCCATAGCTACATCCAAAACTCTGAATAAAAAGATAATTCCTGCCCCTATATAAATGTTCGAATCCATCACTCTATTAAGTGCGTCCATTATTATTCCCATAGTGTTTTGCCTTCTTCCATCTTTATGTTTATTCTAACATCTTATTTATTTTACTTTACCTTGAAACCACTGGTAATTATAATACACAGAAATTCATTATTCAACTATTTTTTTAAATGTGTCATTTATTTTAAATATATATTATAATGTTATAAAATGAATATATGGATTAAGGAAAGGAATATCTTTTTGATGAAAGCAGAAATTATCAGCATAGGTAGTGAAATATTAAGAGGACAGATCACCGATACTAACGCTAATTTTATCGCTCAAAAATTAGCTGAATCAGGTATTGATTTAGAGCATATTTCAGCTGTTAGCGATTATCCCGAATCTTTATTATCCACTTTAAAACTCGCCCTCAAACGTTCTGATCTAATAATTACTACCGGTGGCCTGGGACCTACGGAAGATGATATTACCTACCAAACCATTGCCCGGGCTTTAAATCTTAAACTACTAAAATATCCGGAAGCTGAAGAAAATTTAAAAAAGTTTTTCAAAAAAATTAATAAACCAATTTCCCCGTGCAATCTCAAGCAAACGTATCTTCCGGAAGGAGCAAAAATTATCATTAATCAATATGGTACTGCCCCGGCCATGATTTTAGAAAAAGATAACAAAATCATCTGTTCTTTTCCCGGTGTCCCCCATGAGATGAAAAACCTGATAGAAGAAGATCTAATCCCTTATTTAAAAGAAAAATATCCACCTTCTATAATTAAAAAATCAAAAATTTTAAAGATTACCGGCCTTGGAGAGGCATCGGTTAATGAACTTATTCGCGACTATATAAACAAACAAACCAATTTTTGTTTTGGTATCTATGCTAAGCCGGAAGATATTCAGGTCCAGGTAACTACCCAGGCTCCCACTGAAAAAGAAGTAGAAAAACTGTTGCAATCTTCGGTTAATCAATTAACCAAAATGTTGGGGGATTATATTTATGGGAGCGATGAAGAGACCATCGAAGAAGTAGTGGGAAATTTACTAAAAACTAAGAAATTAAAATTAGCGGTAGCAGAATCCTGCACTGGAGGAATGTTAGGAGAGATGATTACCCGAATCCCAGGAAGTTCTGAATATTTTCAAGGCGGAGTGATAAGTTATAATGCTAAAATCAAAGAAGGCATGATAAAAGTACCGCTGGAAGTAATCAGAAAATATGGAGAAGTAAGTCGGCAAGTGGCTAAATTAATGGCCGAAGGTGTGCGGAGATGCTGTCATAGTGATATAGGAATCAGTATTACCGGCATTGCCGGTCCGGGAGGAGCAACCGAGAAGAAGAAAGTAGGATTGGTCTATATGGCTTTGGCTGATGGTAAAAAGACTCTCACCCAAAAACACCAGCTATTCGGAGACCGCCAATTAATCCGTGTAAGGGCCTGCCGCCGCCTTCTGAATATGCTCCGATTGTATTTAATGAAAAAATAATTTAGAGTTAGTTCAAATAAAATAGGGACGGTTCTTTGTTTTAAGCTTTAAAAATATGATTTACACTAAATCCTGTCAATCTTGACAATTGCCTTTAGGTATAATAGGTCTTTGTAGAGGTAATGTGAAATAAAATAGTTGTCTGTCTCTATATTTACCATAGCACAATTGCAAACATCATTAAAAATATCCACAACTCCCTATTTACTTGCTAAGCGGGTTGAAAAGGTTTAAAATTAAATAAATCAACCTATCTAATACACCATTAATTATCATTGAGTTAAGGAGGTTTCCAGTGCAAAAAATCCTGATTATCTTCATTATATTAATCATTGCTCTGGGTGTATTTTATTTCTACCAACGCTCTACCCCAAAAGAGGTAAATTTTACCAAGGTTGAGCAGGTGGATTATTTTGAAAAAATATTAACCAGCGGAACGGTTCTTATGGAAGGTTTAACTGAAGTGAAGACTGAAGTGTCGGGTAAAATTGTCGATGTTTATGTAGATGAAGGTGATACATTTAAAAAAGGACAAGCTTTGCTAAGATTTGATAACACCGATATTAATCTGGATCTAAAACAGGCAGAAGCCAGCTATTCTTTGGCTCAATCAAGATATGATGAAATCGTCAACACCACCTGTCCCACCTCTCGTGAACAATATCGCCAGGCCAAACTGGCGGAAGAGGACCTTCAGGGAAAAGTAGAGAAGTATCAGAAGCTTTACGATCAAAAAGCCATTTCCCTGGAAAAATTGGAGGAAATAAAACATCAATTGGAACTTCAGCAATCCAATACTGATTCAAAATAAGTTTATGGAATCATGCGCAGAGGGAGGAGCAAAAAGAGAAACCGCTCTAGCAGAGATGAAAGCAGCGCAAGCCCGGATTGATTTACTCAAGAATAATTTAAAAAAACATACCATTCTTTCGCCCCTGGATGGAATTATCATTCATAAATATAAATCTTTAGGAGAATATGCCATGATTGGAGAAAGACTCTTTACCATGGCCAAACAAGACGGCAAATATGTGGAAATTGAACTGGATGAGCGAAATCTTCCCCGAATCAACCTGAATCAAACCGTTTCAATGTCAACTGAATTTGCTCCGGAAAATAAAATCCAGGGTTATATTAATTATATCGCACCTTCGGTTGACCCGGATAAAGGAACAGTCAAGATGAAAGTAAAATTAATTGAAGATAAAGATTATTTAATCGAGAACTTGACAGTTCGATGTGAAATTATCTCCAAAGAATATCCAAATTCCCTGGTCGTTCCCCAAATATTTGTATTCCAGGAAAATAGTGATTATTTTGTTTTTTATTATCGGGACGGTTTGGTTCAGAAAAAAACAATCAAAATTGATAATCCCAGAGCACAAGAAATCAGAATCATAGAAGGACTTCTTCCCAATGAAATTATTTTGGAACCGAAAGGATTGAAAACTGGGATGAAAGTAATATTAGCAAAATAAGGTGGTGGATTAATGTTCTTTTCTTTACGCGTTGCCTTGAGATTTTTAATTGAAGGAAAAAACCAATCATTATTTATTGTGGCTGGTATTGCGGTTGGTGTATCTGTCATCATTTTTATCGGCGCTATTATTACCAGTTTGCAGTTTAACCTCATCGAACAGACCTTGGGAAACAGTGCTCATATCACTATTGGTGAGAGCGGTAATATCTTTAAGGATATTAAAGAAACTTCCCGCTTCGGAATTATTGAAAATCAATTGGAGGAATATGCTGATTTTCAGGATTGGCGTCCGATTTTGGAATATCTGGTAAGAAAAAATCAATTTACCGCAATTTCGCCGGTTCTGGATGGGAACGGATTTTTAGTCAAAGGGGGAGAAGACTCTCCCATTCTTCTAAGAGGTGTGGAGCTGGAAAGGGCGAACAAAATTTATCAAATTTCACAACGCATCATAAAAGGAGATGATATCCTGGAAGAAAATCAAATCCTTATCGGTAAAGATCTGGCAGAAGACTTCAAATTAAATCCCCAAGATATTGTGGTGATCGCTCTAGCCAATAATGTCCGGGAAAAATTTAGCATTCAAGGCATTTTCTACTTTGAAAATAAATCTATTAATCGTAATTGGATTTTTATCGATTTAAAAAGAGCACAAAAATTACTGGATAAAGAGAACTATATTTCTAAAATTGAACTGCAAATTGAAAATGTTTTTGCTGCCGATAAGATTGGCAGTGAATTAACCAACCAATTAACCGGACTGAAGATTGATAACTGGAAAGAGCAAAACGCTCAGCTGCTGAATGCCTTAAGCAGTCAAAGTTTTTCCAATTATATCATTCAAATTTTTGTCCTGCTGGCCGTTACTCTGGGTATTTCCAGCGTATTGGGAATCTCGGTTGTTCAAAGATATAGAGAATTGGGAATTTTAAAAGCCCTGGGGATCAGAAATAGTGGAGCCCGAATGATTTTTATATTTCAGGGAGGTATTCTCGGCCTGCTCGGTGCTTTGCTCGGTGCTTTATTGGGTGCCATGCTGGTCAGATCTTTTACGACTTTCGTCAGTGTGTTCTCTATTGAAATAAAACCTGCCCAAATGATTCTGGTTGTCATTGTGACGACTATTGCCGGAATTGTATCGGCAGTAATTCCGGCCAACACCTCGGCGAAAATGAATCCCATTGAGGTAATCAGAAATGCCTGAAAAAAACATATTACTGGAAGCAAAAGACATTAAAAAATCTTATGGTCAGACCATTAAAACCATGGCTTTAAATGGTGTTAACCTACAGATTCAAAAAAATGAATTTATCACCCTGATCGGTCCCTCCGGATGCGGAAAAACCACTCTGGCAAACATACTGGGTGCTCTGGACCAACCCACTTCGGGCACTATCTTTTATAAGGGCTCTTCCCTTGTAAAGATGAAAGATAATCAACTGGCTGAATTCAGAAACCAGCATATCGGTTTTATTTTTCAATTTCATTTTTTATTAAAAGAATTCACAGCCCTGGAAAATGTCTTGATACCAACCTGGATAAAACATCAACTGTCACCGGCTAAAAAGGTAAAAAGAGCAAAAGAATTACTGGAGCTGGTTGGTTTAAAGGACAGGATGTATAATAGAGGGAATAATTTGTCCGGCGGCCAGCAACAGCGGGTAGCCATAGCGCGTTCCCTGATTAATGAACCTGATTTGATTTTGGCCGATGAACCCACGGGAAATCTGGATTCAGTCAATACAGATCAAGTTTTTGGATTATTGAAAAAAATTAATCAGGAAACGGAGACCACCTTTTTAATCATTTCCCATGAACGACATATTGCCGCCAAATCCAATCGAATCGTTGAAATGCTGGATGGCGAGGTGATTAAAGATTTCCCCAATCAGGGAGAAGAAGATAAGCAATGGCTATCTCTGGCACCAGATTATTGTAAATTATGTCAACAGGATCAGGCAAAAAATATCAATCTAAGATAGATTGATATTTCTGTAATCAATATGTATAAAGGTGGAAGATAATGAGCAAGAAAGACCGTAAAATTATCTTAATTGCCCAGTGCTTGGTAAATCCCTATTGCCGGGTTCATATCCTTGGCCAAAATTTTCCTTTATCCCATGAACTGATGAATTATTTAATGGAAAAAAGGGTAGGAATTATTCAATATCCCTGTCCAGAGACTACGGCCATGGGTTTGAAGAGAAATCCACAGGGACGGCAACAGTATGATAATATTTTCTTCCGGAATCATTGCAAAGAATTGTTGAAAGTACCCATGTTGATGGTTCGGGAATTTATCCGTAGTAATTATCGATTGGTGGGTTACATCGGCCTGGAAAATAGTCCTACCTGCGGTATCCATTGGGGTGAACATAAGGTGAATAGATATAATACGGAATCACCTAACCCGGTGGAACAACCTAAACTAAATGAACCGGTATTAATGGGTATTATGGCGGAAATATTATCAGAGGAATTAAACAAGGAAGGAAATCATGCTCCTTTTTTGGAATTACCGGTAAAAGAACCAGCGGAGTCAGCTAAAAGAAAAATGTTCTGGGAAGAATTAATTAAAAACGTAGAACCCTACGGAAAGGAGGTGTAAAAATGAAGAAAAAAATAACATTAATCATTATGATTCCTTTATTACTACTCTTTTTGACAGGATGTTTCCTTTTTGGCGAATCGATTGATGATTCAGTCCCCGTGGTTGATTTTGTTGACCTGGAAGAATATGCCGGAAAATGGTATGAAATCAGTAGCCTGCCCACCTGGTTTGCTAAAAATTTGGTTTGCGTAACAGCCACGTATACCTTACTGGAAAACGGTAAAATCGAAGTGCTTAATCAAGGCTATAAAGAATCACCGGAAGGTAAATTGAGCACTATTACCGGAACAGCATGGGTGCCTGATCCCAATGAGCCGGCACGTCTTAAGGTCAGTTTTTTCCCAATAATTTCCAGCCAATATAATATCATTGCCCTCGATGAAGAAAATTATACTTATGCCATGGTTACCGGCTCAAAATACAAATACTTGTGGATTTTATCCCGGACTCCCCAGATGGACCCGACTATTTATGATGGCCTGGTTCAACAAGCTGAGGATTGGGGCTATAATATTAGCAAACTGAAGATAACGCCTCAGATTTGCCCTGAAACCATATAGAAAGAATGCTATCTATGGGTAGCGGTTAATAGGGACAGCTTGAGCTCAAGCTGTCCCTATTATTTAAGTACTGGGGTGATGTCAAACAAAGAACCGTCCCCTGTTTTAAACATATTTTTTCTTTATTTTAATCTTTAAGGAGGAGTAGATATTTGAACAAAATAGTGGAATTTTATGCTCCGGGGAAAATTATCTTTGGGCCGGGAGGATTATCTCAAGTTGGTATAGAAGCAAAAAAATTAGGGAGTACTGCTTTAATAGTATTGGGTAGCAGTGCAATGAGAAAAAATGGGACGCTAGAACGCTTGATTCATTTACTTATAGAAAATAATTTAAAATATGTCATCTATGAAAATATTCCCTCTGACCCTACAGTAGAAATAGTAGACAGCGGAACAAGTTTAGCCCGAAAAGGAAACTGCAATCTGGTTATAGCTCTGGGGGGAGGAAGTGTCCTGGATACCGGTAAGGCTATTTCGGCCATGGTGACCAATGAAGGTTCGGTGGCTGATTATCAAGAAATCGAAGGAAAAGACAGAAAATTTAAAACCAAACCCATCCCTTTTATCGCCATCCCCACTACCTCGGGTACCGGCTCAGAGGCGACGAGAAATGCAGTAATCACTAATACTAAACTTGGTGTAAAAAAGAGCATAAGAAACCCCTGGCTCATTCCGGAAGTTGCTCTGGTTGACCCTGAACTTACCCTGTCCCTACCCCCTCATATAACGGCTATCTGTGGTGGTGATGCTTTAACTCAATGCATAGAATCTTATTTGGGCAAGAAAAGCCAGGAAATCACCGATGCTCTGGCCTTACATGCCATAGGATTAATTGGTAAAAGTTTAATCAAAGCAGTCAAGGAAGGAAAAAATTTAGAAGCACGCAAAGATATGGCTATGGCTGCACTTTTGAGTGGGCTTTGCCTTTCTAATTCAGGGTTAGGAGCGGCTCATGCCCTCTCTCACCCTTTGGGAGTATATTACAAAATACCCCATGGTCTATCCTGCGCAATACTGTTACCTTATGTAATGGAATACAATCTGCCGGTAGTGACCAAAAAGTTGGCTAAAATAGCCCATTCCTTAGGGGAAGATATCTCTTTATTATCAGAAACAGAAGCTGCACAAAAAGCAGTAGAAAAGATAAAAGAAATACTTATAGCGGTTGGAATTAAAGAAAATCTTTTTGAATGGAAGATAAAAGAAGAAGATTTTCCACAATTAATTAAAGGTGCAAAAGGGGGAAGTTTAAATAACAATCCGCGGGACACATCTGATGAAGATTTAATTAAACTGTTATATAAAATGACTGGCCTTTATTGATACAACAGAATTACCTTAAATTTAAATTAGTCTATTTTATTTGCTAATTTATTATTTTAGTATCTACTATTACTACGATATTCGCTTCTTGGTTTAGGTGGACGGGCTTCATCAATCTTTAAAGGACGACCATCGAAATCGGTATCATTTAACGCATCTTTGGCTTTTCCAGCTTCTGCTGAAGAAGACATTTCTACAAATCCAAAGCCTTTACCTTCGATAATGTTGACACTCTTAACTTCACCGTAACCAGCAAACAATTCACTTAATGTATCATTGGTTACAGAATACTTAAGATTTCCTACATATAATTTAGTACCTTGCATATTTTTTTCCTCCTTTTCGTTATTATTTCTCTTAAGTCCAATAACGTTTCTTTGGGAGAAAAGAAGCAAGGAAATGATTCTAAGCTCTTAACGATAACATTATTAAAACGCAAGAGATCCTTTTTTAACAATCTGTTATAAAGAATTCAGTTGATTGTTGTTAGCATCTCTTTTAAGTAATAAAGGCCAGTCATTTTTATCTAACAGACTTTAACCAGTTTATTATACCACAACCTCTAGCTTTGTCAAATTTATTTTACTAAAATTTTTACACTAATTATTTCAACAAAATTGGTGTTCTGTTCGACTGATAATTTCATCTTTCCCCTCAATTTTTAATTTAAATAGGGACGCATCCTATAGAAAACCCCCAAGCCTTATAGGTTTTTCGCTAAAAGTTACCAAAATATTGACCCGTTACACCTTTCTTATTTATTTAATTTAAAGCAAAATATTAATTGTCTAAGAAAATGGGATGTATTCCTATTTATTCTATTTTGAATCAAATTTAAGTTTTAACATGTAGTGTCACTCCTTCAACTTAACTTGGGCAATCAACATAGCCTTATGTAATTTTTCGGCAAATAATTCTTTTGGTGGTAACTTTGTTAAATATTCGGCAACTTTTATTCTATCTTCAGGCAAGAAAAGTAGTTTAATCTGCTCTTTGCCTTTTTCGGTACAAAGAATAACACCAATGGGTGGATTTTCTCCTTCGTCCATTTCATATTTCTCCAAGTATCTGAGATACAATTCCATTTTCCCCTTATACTCTGCCTTGAATTTACCAAGTTTTAATTCTATTACCACAAAGCACCTTAACTTTCTATGATAGAATAACAAATCAATATAATAATCCTCACTATCAATGGTAATTCTTTTCTGCCTTCCGACGAAATAAAAATCTTTGCCAAATTCAAGGATAAATTTTTCAAGAGCATTAAGTATTGCTTGCTCTAAGTCTTTTTCGCTATAGGTGTCATGAAGTCCTAAAAAGTCTAAAACATAAGGGTCTCTAAAAACAAGTTCTGGCGTCATCTTGTCTTTCTCTTTTAATTCCTTTAATTGATTTTTAATAGTTTCTTCTGGCAACCTTGAAAGAACGGTTCTTTCATAAAGCATGCTATTTAACCTATCTTGTAATATTCGAGTGCTCCATCGTTCTTTTTGGCAAAGTGTGGCGTAAAATTCACGCTTTAAATTATCTTTAATTGGCAGTAATGTTCTAATATGAGTCCAACCTAGTCCTCTGAATTCTCCACGCAGTGCGTGGAGAATTGGATATTCATCATAAAGATCTAACATATACCATAAATTTTGAACCGAGTAACCTTTTCCATATTTTAAAGTTAATTCTCCACTCAGTGTGTGGACAATTTGTTTTCCATACTCAGCCCGCTTTGACTTAATTATCTCTTCTCTAATTGCTTTGCCAATATTCCAATAAAGCAAAACCATCTCTTCGTTAATGGTGATTGTAACTCTTTTTCTTGCTTGCTCAATTAACCCGGAGATTCTATTGAAGATATCTTCGGTTTTTTTAACCTTTTCCATTTTGTTTTCCATTAAATCACCTTCAATCTAATAAAAGAGGCCAAATTTATATTATGGGGACTTCACAACTTCATATGAAGTATCGGCAATTTTAATCATTAGTTATTTTTTCAAACTCATTTTCAAATTCAACCTTACGTAATTGTTCATTATAAAAAGGCATACCCCATACAATAAATTTCTTTGTTTTCCATAGGACTTTAATTTCTACTTCTTCTTTTAAGGACTTTAAAAAAATTTCTTTCCATGCATCTTCTTTTAACAAATGGTCACCCTTTGGCTCAATGAATATCTGATAATATAATGATTGTCCGGTTTCCTTCTTCTCTAAAAACAAGACAAAATCTGGTTCCATTGCACGCCCGTCATCAAAATTATATAATTGGAAACATTTCTCATTACGGACAAGATATATTTTACTACACTTTGTTTTTAATTTATCATACGCTTTATTTATATATTTTATTAAATGTTTTTCTTCTGATGTTCCATAGTTATCATTAAAGACATACCATTCTTTATTGCTTAAATCCAGTTTCAAATCAGGATTTGGAGTTTCATTTTGTCCAACACCATATTCCTGATCTCCACCTTCTCGGACACATATATTTAAGGTTTTATCTTTAAATGTTTTATTTACTTCATAAGGTTTAAATTCTTTTGTTCCCTTAAATTCTACATCTTCTGATATAATTATCTGGCTAATTTTTTCTAATACATTTATTGTTATTTCCAATTTTTGTTTTGGGGCCAAATTATTAATTTGATTCAATAGACCTTTAATATCAACCTTAATTTTTCCCAAATAATTTTTAGAAGTAATAAATTCAGAAACAGATTTTAGATTTGGTAAAAATGATTTTATATTATTGAACTTATAAAATTCTAACCTATTCAATGCTTTTCTGATAATATTAATACCAAAATCTGTCAGACGATACTCTTTTTCTTTCAGTTCTATATTAGCCACATTTTGGTTATCAAAAATTGTAGTTGTTGAGCTAATTCCGGTTTCTAATTTAACTTCAAATGATTGTGCGATTATTGAAGTTGGAAGATTTAATATCCCAGTTCGGTCATTTTTTAATTGTTTGTTCAGGAAAATAATACCATTTTTATAAATATCAGATTCTTTGAAATCTGGTTTCAAGGTAAGTTGTATCTCTCTTGATTCTTTAGCTTTAATACCAATTTCCTGTAAAGCAATATTTAATTCCTGAATATATCTTGGATTATATGCACTATGATAATATAACTCTTCGCAAATACGAAGTTCGTTTCCAATATCTTTGTCATATTTACGTTGATATATCGGTTGCGTCTCTTCTATCCGAAAGGGACAATACCTTGCACCTCTTCCAATAAGTTGTGCTTCTGACGTTGTTGTTCTGCCGGGTTTGCCATCTTTCGTATCTCTTGTATTATATAATCGAACAATATCAAAAAGATTTAAAACATCCCATCCTTCATTTAGCATATTTACAGCAAAAACAGCCCTATATTCGTTATTTTCATCTTCAAGAGTATTTATATAAATTTGCTTTTCTTCACTTTCTGACTTGCTATTTACAATGATACATTTATCTTCCGAGAAATCCTCTTCTATTTCGTTAACGATATTTTCAATAGAAATGTTATTCTTTTCAAAATATTCAAATATCCTTTTAATTACTTTATCGTTGTCAGGACTATTAAATTTTTGAATATCTTGTTCTTTTAGGTTCTTTATCTTATCTTTAAACTCTTCATATAAATTTTCACTTTCTGCTATAGTTTTTGATTTAAATAAAATAACCGGTTTAATCCTCTTTTTGTATTTCTCAAATATCTTTCTTCTGTATTGGTTTAATAATATACCTTGCAATGCACGGTCTATTGGTGGTAAATCCGCCTCTAAAACTTTCACTTCTTTGGAATATCCATCTAAACGGAATTGTTTTAACGGATAATCAAAAATCAGTTTATCAAAATATTTATTAGCGATATCTTGATTACTAAAATCTATTGTCGCAGTAAATTCAAGCAAGATATTATCAGGATTTGACCTGAAGATGCGATTTACAGTGCCTTCCCAACTAATTATTTCTTCCTTTTCTTCAATAGTTAATTTTCCTTTCCTTGTCTCTACATTGATATGATGAGCTTCGTCTGAAAGAAGAACAATTTTTTTATCAGCAAAGTCATCATAGGTGATAGAATTTTCACGAGGAGTATTCAAACGAGAGTGTAACCCTTGAATGGTGGAAAAAATAATATTTATATCTTCCTGATTGGCAACTTGAAAATTATCAACTTCTTTAATTTTAATCTGTTTTTCTCCATAAGTAATATTTTCAGAAAAAAGATACTTTATAGAAAGTGGGTTTAAAAAATTATCTCTTGTTTTGTTTATTATATTAGTGCTATTTACAAAAAAAATAAAATTGCGATAACCCTGTTGATAAAGATAAAGTATTGCTCCTGCCATTATCAATGTCTTACCACTACCTGTTGCCATATGAAAAAGCAATTGAGTAGGTTTTTGCTTAATTTGTGTGTTATTCGTATAAAATATAAAACGAGAGAATGCTTCTATTTGATACGGTCTCAATTGAAATAAAGGATTGAGATTGTTTTTAATAATATTGGGAACTTCAGGGAAAGGTAGTCCAAGTTCATTTGCTGCCGATATTTTTTGTTCTAATGTTTGTCCTGGCATATTTTATTTTACCTCGTAAAACTGCTTGTTTAATTCTTTATCTTCTTTATTGATTTCATATTCAGAATCATCTATTTCAGAAAGATTAACATACAATTGATTTTTGTCCAGACATTCAATAAGAAATTTTTTCTGGTCATCTAAACGCAATTGTTCAAATTCTGCTACATTCTCATCAAACTGTTTAACATCAACTTTATAACTCAAAAATGCTTTTTCTTTCATTGTTTTCCAAATATTAAGAAGTTCTTCGGTGGTCTTTGATTTTTTAATTTCAGCGACGTATTTTTCATTTAGTTTCATTAATTCACAGTAAGTAAAATCTCCGCCACCCTGCCAGTTTACTGATTTTGAAATACCTAATGGGTCTCCATTGATAACATTTTTCAACCGAACTAATTGCTTATCTATTTGTTCATCAATCTGTTCGATAGTAATCCATCGTCTTTTCAACTTGTGGGCTACCGATGCTGTCGTTCCGGTACCACTGAAAAAATCTAACACTATTTCGCCTTCTTCCGTATGAGATTCTACTATTCGTTTAATTAAAGCTTCATTTTTTTGACCCTTAAAATCACCAACTTTTTCTTTAGTGAAACTTACAATCGCGATTGAATTTAATGAATCTAATTCATTACAATTCCACGTATCTTCATAGGGATAACCCTCGCCTTCCGGCTTTGAACCATCTCTTCTAACATAATCTTTAGGGTAAGGGATATATTTCTTGATGAATTTAAGACTATCTTTATTTTTAGAATAGAAAAGGATTGTATCATGATTTCTTATCCAGTTTTTATTGGCGGTTTTGTATCCAGAGACCCATCCAATTCTCCATATTATTTCTCTTTGAAAATTTTCTCTTCCAAATATCTCATCCATTAAGACTTTACAATAATGCACTTCATTGTAGTCCAACTGAACATAAATCGCTCCATATTTATTTAATAAATCTTTTGCAACTTCAAGACGGTTCCGCATGAAAACTAACCAAGTGGAATGATTAAAGCTGTCATTATATTTAAAAGAATCATCTGGACCTCCAGTATTATACGGCGGGTCTATATATATCAAATTAACCTTACCAGCAAACTTTTTTTTGAGCGAATGCAAGGCAAGTAAATTATTTCCTCTTATAATCAGGTTATCTTTTTCCTTTAACTCTTTTACTTTATGCTCACCATTTTTGTCTATTCTTTTAAAATTAGTTAGAACCTTCGGTTCAAGTAAGCGGTCAATTTCATCTTATCAAAAACAAGCACTCCATCAACCTCTTGAAAGAAATGTGTTTTAATGGTTTCACTTTTTAGTAGAAGTCTAATCAAATTAACGTCAAGTTTAAGAGCCGATTCAATTATTTTGTTCTTTAAAAGTTTACCTTCAACAACTAACCGTTCATCCTGCTCTAAAAGTTTTTTAAGTTCTTCTAATAGATTTTGCATTTTTATTTTCGTCCTCCAAAAAAAATTGACGACATTTCATGTAAATTAAAATAACCGAACTACTTCGTTTATGTTTCAAGTAGGTATTTTTCAAAAAAAAACATCATTTGTATCCGCCCTACTGTATAAAAAATACTATTCTTTTATTCATATAAATTAACCTCTTAATTTTACATTCAAATTAAACTTCCTTAAAATCACAGATCCCATTCTCTGTCACATTCCTATTTCCAAACCTTTAATTGTTCAAATTTCACTTTAAACTTCTTAAAGAATTTCTCAATCTTTTCCTTTTGCTCATAAGGAATCATTACACAACCTGCGGAAAGTTTCTGGCCGCCTATCTCCTGCAGTAAACCTTTATACTTGTATCCTTTTCTGGTCTGTTCGTAAAGTTGCCTGTTGAATCTTGCTTTTTCTTTTTGAGCTAAGCTGCTTATCTGAAAAGAGTAAATCAGATAAGGTTTTTGTTGCAGTAATATAGCGGATGGGATGTCGGATGGCTCTCTCAAGTAGAGAATCTTTCCTTCCTGAAAGATGTTCTGCAGTAAACCAGTATCTGTTTTCTGCAATTCAGCTATAGTTCTTATGGTTGGCTGGAAATTTCTGCCTATTTCGGATTCAAGCTCTATTACTTTATCGTGTATCTCTTTCTGGACATTACACTCAGTTGTAAGTATAAATAAGTCAAGGTCTGACCTTGAAGTAAATTCTCCTCTGGCAAGACTGCCATAAAGGATAACAACTTTTACATCTTCAATTTTGGAAAGCTCTTTTGCTATTTTTTTAAGTATTCTCTTCATTAATCTTCACTTCAAATCTTTTTTCATCCTTTCGTCTTTCGTTATTGTAACGAATTATGGCTGTTTTGTCAAGCTTTTCGTTATTGTAACGAAGAAGGTATATTATTAAAAAAATCTTCTACGGGCTATCAATATCCTTGGAAGTGAAGAGGTATTAAGAAGATTAAGGCAAAGAAAGAAAGTGATACTGGCATAAGTATTACTTTTACCTTTAAACCTATTTTATTATACAAGAAGTCTCATTTTTCAGTAAATATGTCTAGTAGTAGAGGTCACTTTAATATAAAGTAGATGGTTTGCGCTTTTGTGAAAAATATTATCATTAACTTTCACACGCTCTGCCGTCCCCTGTATTATTTTGTTTATCTATTCAGCAGCTACTGTAGTATATATACAAGCTATTTTTGAAGTTGCCTTTAATCTTTTAGATTCTTCTTTAAACATTCTTATCCAAAAACCCCGAAAGTTTCAAAACTATTCGGGGTTAATTTATCCTCAAGATAATCTTCAATGTTTTATTTTTCAACTAATACCCATATCAATTCACATGGTTCATCTGAATCATTAATTGAATAATGAGCTTCTCCTGCAGGAATGAATCCTGCACTATTAGCAGAGCTTGTATGTGTCAAGGGACAGCTCTTTGTCACACTTCAAGAGTATATATTTACCTTATTGAATCACCACCAACGGTCAAGAAAATCAATATTTTCAAACTTTTCTATATCCTAATATTAATTCGACAAAAAGTTTATAAAATCCTTCTTTTTAAGGAAAGTTTTTAGTTTATCGTTCTTAGTTTACAGTTTATAAATAAGAAAAATATATATATAAAATTTAACAAGATTTATGTTCTGTTCGACTGATAATTTCATCCTGCAAGGTCTTGCTGAGGTTATTAAAATAATCACTATAACCTGCTACTCGCACAATAAGATTTCTGTATTCTTCAGGTTCTTTTTGAGCAGCCCTCAGAGTATCAGCACTTACTACATTAAATTGGATATGATGCCCACCTAATTTAAAGTAAGCCCTAATCAGGTGAGCAAGGTTATTTATTCCTTCCTCTCCTTCCAGTAATTGAGGAGTAAACTTTTGATTTAGAAGGGTCCCTCCGGTTTTTACCTGGTCCATCTTGGCGGCTGATTTGATAACTGCTGTAGGTCCCAAACGATCTGCCCCCTGTACTGGTGAGATTCCTTCTGAGACAGGTTGTCCGGCCCTTTTTCCATCAGGTGTAGCTCCCGCTACTGAACCAAAATAGATATGACAAGTGGTGGGGAGCATATTAATCCTGTAAACTCCGCCTTTAGTATTCTTTCTTCCATTTACTTCCTCATAAAAGGCATCAAATACTAATTTCATAATATCATCGGCATAATCATCATCATTCCCGTATTTGGGGGTCTTATTTAAAAATAATTGGCGTACTTCTTCATAATCAACAAAATTATCTTTTAATACTTCTTTTAATTTTTTCATACTTATATTTTTCTGGTCAAAGACGTGGTGTTTAATTGCTGATAAACTATCGGTAATAGTTCCAATCCCTACCCCTTGAATGTAATCGGTATTGTAACGGGCTCCTCCTGCGTTATAATCCTTCCCATTTTCAATACAATCACTAATGATGATAGAAAGGAATGGTGCAGGCATACAGGTTGCGTATAATCTTTCAATAATATTATTTCCTCTTATTTTTATATCTACAAAATGATGAAGTTGTTTTTTAAAGGCAACTAATAATTCTTCAAATGAGTTAAACTGGGTTGGCTCACCACTTTCTATTCCTATTTTACTACCGGTTTTAGGGTCGATACCATTATTTAAAGTTATCTCCAGAACTTTTACTAAATTAAAATA
>JBBRDV010000019.1:0-20891 GCA_038203565.1 Atribacterota bacterium | reverse complement strand
TAGAATTTAGTTATTCTTTAAAATCAAACTTAATACTTATTTCCATATAGTATTAGGAATAAACATTACAATTTCCGGAATATAAGTGATTAATAAAAGTACACCAATTAACACTAAAAGCATAGGAAAAATTTCTTTAATGACTGTTTTAAGGGGGGTACCAGAAATGCCAGATACAATAAACAGCAGCATACCAAAAGGAGGGGTGGATAGACCTATCATCATATTTAAAACAATTACTACTCCAAAATGAACCAAATTAATTCCCATGGCTTCTACCAAAGGTAAAACGATGGGGACAAATACTACCTGTATACAAGAAGTATCCACCAACATTCCCAGAATAAGAAAAACTATATTTATTATTAGGAGCATCAAGTATTTATTCTGAATTATAGATGATAAATTTCCATATAGTAAATCCGGAATATGTTCTATAGCCACAATATATGAAAAACTAAAGGCAGCACCAACAATAAGAGAGAGAGTGCCTGTTGTTTTAACCGTATCTATAATTACACCGAGCAATTGTTTTAAACCGATAGCCCGATAGATAAAAAATGAAATGACCATGGCATAAAATCCTGCCAGGGCAGCTGCTTCAGTAGGTGTCACAATTCCACTGTAGATACCACCCAAAAGAATTACCGGAGTTAAAAGTGCGGGAAAAGTGTGAATAATAATTTTAATAAGTTCCCTAAAATGATAGCTTCCCCCTGTAGGGTAATTTCTCTTTTTCGAGATATAAGCAACATAAATCATTAAAGCTATTGCAATTAAAATCCCCGGTATCATCCCACCTAAAAAAAGTTTACCAATAGAAGCGCCAGAAAACATAGAATAAATAACCATAGGAATGCTGGGTGGAAAAATAGGGCCAATAGTTGCTGAAGCTGCCGTAATGGCACAGCTAAATCCGTCATCATAGTTTTGCTTTCGCATAGCTTCTATCTCCATAATTCCTAAACCTGAGGCATCGGCAATTGCCGAACCAGTCATTCCAGAAAATATAAGAGAAGCAATGACATTAACATGTCCCATTCCTCCTCGCCATCTACCAACAAGAATGTTCGCAAATTTGAATACCATTTCAGTCACTTTTCCGGTATTCATCACCTTGGCAGTAAAAACAAAGAGAGGAACTGCAATAAGAATAAAGCTTACATTGAGATTGGTTAGCAGTTGGGTTGCCGCCATCTGTACACCAGCAGCTGGGCCGGGAGCCAAGACAAAATAATAAATTGAACTCATCAACATACCTAAAGCAATAGGAATTCTTAAAATAAAAGTTAAGATAAAACACAATATAAAGACCAGCAGCGGAATATTCATCCTAATTTTCTCCCCGATTAAGTTTTTTGAAATCTGTGATAATACTGTAGCCTAATCGTCCAATCATAATCATAAGAAACACCAAATAAGGAGAAAAAGCTATATTCATAGGAATCTTAAGCACATCAGACTTTTTAAAGGACATAAAGTTTATATACCGATAAGTCGGATAAAGTGAAATAGAAAAAGCAATAAATACCAAGGAATTTCCCACTATTCTCATCCATATTTGAGTCCTGGGTTTGACTTTATCATAGATCATAGTAAACATCACATGCGAAGAGTCTCGCTGGGCAAAACAAGCCCCCAGTAGCGTTACCCAGATAAAAGCTATCAGCGAAAATTCTAAAGTCCAGGTAAGGGGAATCAGAAAATAACGGTAAAATATTTCTAACATAAAAACAATAAATAACAAGCAAAAAAATGTCGCTGAGGTGTAGACTTCAATAAAATTAAGTAAAAAAATACTTATTTTTTTCCAGAGTTTTATATTTTTCGTAACCTTTCAGTCTCCTTTATAAGCGAGGATCTCACCGTTACCAATGAGACCCCCGCTTTCTATTCCGGCAAAATTACCTCACTATTCTATTGATGATTATTTTAGTTCCTGAATTTCTTCATAGAGAGCCATATCCCAATTTTTAGAAATATCTTTGCTCTCCGTAGCATAAGAGTTTTTAGCATAAGCAGCAAAAGCCGCTCTGTCCGGATCTTCAATAACAATTAATCCCTGCCCCCTAAAGAAATCTAGTAACTCTGCTTCAGCCTTCAGGTTGGTTTCAGCACAAAACTTTCGTGCTTTTTCGATAGCTTTGCGTATGACTAATTGATCTATCTCACTCAATGACTGCCATTTCTTTTCATTGATAGTTGGCCATACAGAATTGACTACATGGCTGGTAAGCACTATGTATTTAGTTACCTCATAAAACTTAGCATTTTTGTCAGTAGGAAGGGGATTATCTTGACCTTCTATAGCACCAGTTTTTAGCCCCATGTATACTTCCCCAAAGCTCATAGGAGTAGGACTACCACCCAACGCTTTCCCCAAAGCAATCCAAGCAGGACTGGCTGGTGTTCTTAATTTAACACCTTTCATCTCTTGAGGAGTTCGAACCGGACCTACTTTTTCTACTAAATTAAGTTGTCTGGTTCCCAGATAGAAAGCAGCCAAAGGACGTACACCGGTTTTTTGAGCTACTTCTTCAAAAATCTTTTTTCCAATATCACCATTTAATACTTTATTCATATGATCATAACCACTAAAAGTATAGACTGCACTAATCATAGATAGATAGGGAACAAATTCAGCTAACCAGGCATCGCTATAATAGGACATATCTAAGGTCCCTTCTCGACAGGCTGCTAATTCTGCTTCCTGAGTATAAATCTGACCGGCAACATAGAGATCCACAGTGATGTGCCCTGCTGAAAGATTCTCTACTTCTTCCTTAAAGACCTTCATTGCCTCCGTATGCGCATCTCCCGGCACACTTATGGAAGACCAAGTTAGTTTAACATCTGCTGCAAAGACATTTACATAACTAAAAATCAAGAGTAAAACAAAGACCATTAAAATAATTTCTAGCTTCCTGAATTTCATTTTGAAATCCTCCTTTAACTTTTATTTACTAGCTAAAAATACTTTCTGTCTGTTATGCTTACTAACCTTTTTTTACCTCCTTCAACACCTCCTTTTCAGCAGAACAACGAATAATTTGACCTCTAAACAAAGGGTGCACTGCTTATTTTTTATTTGCCACGAATACCATTCATCATTTCTCTCCACTTTTGCAAAATATCCCAACCAGTATATTGGGAAAACATCCTTTCATCAAAATGCAGAAGAAGTCCTCTTTTTCCTCCGCCAGTTGCCCCTTTCATTCTATTGATGTATTCCTCTAAATTTTCTTTTTCCATTTTAGGCCATAAACCAAAACAACATTTCTTATAACCGATAAACTTTTGCATGGTTGTATCAAAATCATACATTTCGGGATTACCCAAATTTACTGCTCGTACGTTATCTAATTTTAAATAAGATTCTAATAAATAATCATTTTTTCCGCAAAAATGAATAAAACCGCCACCAAATGCTTCCAAGGCTTTTTGGTCATAGGGAATTACAAATTCATCAATATGCTGAGGTGAAATTAGCGTCGCACTATCTTCTGAAATTCGAGTTCCTCCATTTCTCATATAAATTCCTCGAGATAAAGCATGACCATGATAGCAAGTGGTTCTTTCTTCTCCTATAACTTCTTTCAGTTTCTCTGTAATCTGAATATACATATTTGTACAAAGCTCTAGAAGATAATGAATAAAACTTGGGTCATCATAAATTTCATAAAAAATATTATCCCCATAAACTGAATGAGCAATTTCAAAGGGGCCAAGAGTATCAGGAAGATAAACATGAATCCATTCTGGTAATTCTTCCTTAAAAAATTGAAGATATTCAATAGCCCTTTTCATCATATCTACTTCGTCTAAAGGTGGAATTTTAAATTTTTTTATCTCATCTTTAGTAAGGTGAGAGGTTATCCAGCCAAAAGTATCTTTTGGTAGTACATATTTTAATCCAAATATAGAAGGAATAAATATTGTTCCAAAATTTGGCCGTAGACATAGTAGTGCATCAAAGGCATTTTCAGCGCACTTTTCAATCTCTTCTAAATGAGCATAAAGCATTTTTTCTTTATCATAAAACT
Source organism: Atribacterota bacterium (assembly GCA_038203565.1). Taxonomy (GTDB): domain Bacteria; phylum Atribacterota; class Phoenicimicrobiia; order Phoenicimicrobiales; family Phoenicimicrobiaceae; genus Sediminicultor. Next base: position 16,848 of record JBBRDV010000019.1, on the reverse strand, counting down.
GCTCCTCCATATCATAAGTGCTTCCCGGAACAGAAATATTTTGAGGTTTCCAAAAAATTAAAGAGAGACAATCCACTTCTTTATTTTCTAATACATCGGCAATTTTACCCTTCCCTTGAGGGTCTATTCTTTTTTTCTCTTCAACAACTTTAAGTAATTTTTTTATTTCCCTTTTCATTCCCCCGGTCCTTCTAAAATATTTAAATTTAACTATCTTCTTTTATACTTATATATTTACTAATCTGCTTTTCGATTTAAGTACCAGAGTCAGAGTCTAAGCCCAGGGCATATTTATTATAATAATCCTCCTTTTATTTTCTACCATATAGTGGACCAAAATTAGCACATGCTCTAAAGTCTGCTCCCTCTAAACAGGAAGTACCAAAAGATGCCCAGGCTCTCGGTCTGAAAATCTTCTCATCAGATACATTGTGCATGGCTACCGGTATTCTAAGCATAGAAGATAAAGTAATCAGATCTTTTCCGATATGACCATAACTTATCGCTCCATGATTAGCTCCCCAATTGTTCATCACCGAATAGACATCTTTAAAGGCTCCTCTACCGGTTAAAATGGGAGCAAACCAGGAGGTTGGCCAAGTGGGATCAGTCCGTTCATCTAAAATTTGGTGAATTTTTGCCGGGAGGTCTATGGTATGACCTTCAGCAATTTGAATGACCGGTCCTATCCCTTTTATCAGATTTAATCTTACCATAGTGACTGGCATGGTTCCCCTGGTATAAAAAGTAGAAGAAAATCCTCCTCCCCGGAAATACTCTAAGTTGGCCGGTGACCATTTGGTATGAGACAGACATTTCTTTGTTTCTTCTTCGGTAATTTCCCAGAAAGGTTTCATGGTTGATTTTCCATCTTCTTTCTGCTGGCCGGTAGCATCCAGGGTAGTAGAGCCGGAATTAATGAGGTGAATTAATCCGTTTTGGGCAAGACCGCTTAACTCTGAGCCTGTTACCCTTTTTACTGCCTGGGGGCTCCAGTAAGTTCTAACATCAGAGAACATCTGAGCTCTATCGGTTAGAAGATGATTAAATAGCATGGAAATACCGTTCAAACTGTCATTTTCCGTAGCAAAGATAAAAGCTTCCCGTATGCCATTCCAATCAAAAGAGGTATTTAAAATCGTCTCCATAAAATCTCCATTGGGGAGATAATCAGTCCATTGTCTTTGACCCTGAAAACCGGCTGTCAGAGCATTATGCCCTTCTGCCTCTTCGGCGTAACCTAATTTTATTAATTTTTTATTGCCCACCATTAAATCCCGGGCAATTAATGTCATTTTTATTACCATCCCCCATTCAGCATCTTTTTGCGCGCGGGAATGTTTTATCTCTTTTTTATTACGATCTTCTCCTTCCAGACAATTTTTCTTAACCCATGAAAGTGCTCTTTCATATTCTTCTTTGTCATAAATCTCTTCTTTTATCCTTCGTGTTATCTCAGACATGTCCACATATTCATTTCTCATGCCCAAATAATCGCAAAAAAAGGAAGGGTTAATTTGGGAACCGGCAATTCCCATAGAAACACTTCCTATTGAAAGATAAGATTTGCCTTTCATGGTGGCAACAGCCAGACCTGCTTTGGTAAATTGCAATAATTTCTGCTTTACATCATCAGGAACAGTTTTATCATCACGATCCTGAACATCCTTGCCGTATATCCCAAAAGCGGGCAGACCCATCTGCTCATGACCTGCCAGTGCTGCCGATAGATATACTGCACCCGGTCTTTCGGTTCCGTTAAAACCCCAAATAGCTTTTGGAATAAGGGGATCCATATCTATGGTCTCCATCCCGTAACACCAGCAAGGGGTTACACTTAGGGATACTCCCACCCCTTCTTGTGCGAATTTATCGGCACACCTGGCGGCTTCGGCTACTCCACCGATTGTGGTATCAGGTATGACACATTCTACCGGTAAACCATTAGAATGTCTTAAGTTTTCAGAAATTAAAGAGGCGGCGGTCCGAGCCATATCCATCGTTTGGTTTTCTAATGATTCTCTAATTCCCCTTCTGCGTCCATCGATGATGGGACGGATACCGACCTTAGGAAGTCTTCCTGGTAGTCTTTTTTGGATATTTGGCATTTTTTAACCCCCTTAATTTAGCTAGATTGATTTTATTTTTTAAAAATTTTCAAATATTAATATAATTTTTCATTAGCTATTATTATATAATACTAAGTCCTTTCATTACCCTCTTAACCTCTGCTATCTCTTCCTCAGTACCAGGACTTAAAGGTAGACGAGGAATGCCTGCATTATAACCAACCATCTTCATAGCTTCTTTTAAAAGAGAGGCGGGGTTAGTGCGGCCATTCTGTCCCATTATTCTAAATAGAGGTAAATATTTTTGTTGTATTTTAGCTGCTTCTTCCACCTTTCCATTAAGGAACATATTAATCATGTTCCTTAATTGCACTCCTATTATATGAGAGGCACCGCTGATAATTCCTCCTATTCTCTTTGCTCCACCTTGTGCAAAAGCCTCGAGGATCATAGGATCATCTCCACAGTAAATTATAAAATCCTCTGGGGTAATATTAATAAACTCAGTCATTTGTTTAGGGTTAAGCTCTGCCTCTTCTTTTATGGCTATGATGTTTTCTATTTTGGAAAGTTGGGCTACGGTTTCAGGGTTAATATTAACCCCTGTAAAGATAGGAATATTATAAAGCATCATTGGGATATTTACTGATTCAGCTACTTTTCTAAAGTGATTATAAAGTTCTTTTTGTGTGGGTTTGGTATAATAAGGGGAAACGACCATCATTATTTTAAAACCTATTTCTTCCGCTTTTTTAGCCAAGGCCATAGTTTCAAGAGTAGAAGCACATCCTACTCCTGCTATTAACGGAATTTTTTCCCCGACAGTTTCGTTAATAACCTTAAATATTTTTGCCCTTTCATCAAAATTCATGGTAAAAAATTCACCAGTAGTCCCGGAAAGTATGATTGAATCAGCCATATTATCTTCGATCAATTTTTCAGCAATACTTACTGCTGCCTTATAATCCACGCTCTGGTCTTCTTTAAAGGGAGTAACCATTGGAACTAATATCTTTCCATATTTTTCTTTATCAAACATTGTAAATCCTCCTCCAAATAATTTAATATTTGTTTTGATTAAAATTGTAACCCATTTCTTCAGAAATACAATCACAATATTCTTTAATTTTTTTAGCTATAACAAACATATTATCTTCATTTATTCGAAATGCTGGACCAGAGACACTCATAGAGGCAATAACTCCTCCTGAATAATCTCGGATAGAACTTGCTACACATCGTACCCCTTCTTCGTGTTCCATATTATCCACCGCATAACCCTGTTTTCTAATTTTTTTAAATTCATTTTCGAGACCTTCTTTAGTGGTAATAGTATTTTCTGTATATTTTTCTAATTCTTTTTCTTTTATTATTAAATTAATTTCATTTTCAGAAAGATAAGCCATTATGGCCTTCCCTACAGCAGTACAATACAGAGGAGCTCTTCTACCAATCTCGATACGGGAGCATAGACCTTTATTAGATTCTTCTCGCTCGATAGAAATAACTCTTCCTTCATCTAAAACTCCTAAATGCACTGTTTCATTAAATTCTTTAGACAATTTTTCTATATAAGTATGAGCTATTCTTCTCAAATCCATATTTTGAATAACTACACTCCCCAATTCAAAAAACTTTATACCAAGTTTATATTTATCTGTTTTAGAATCTTTTTTCACAAAACCCTTTTCTGCAAAGGTTGATAAAATATTATGTACATTACTTTTATAAATATTCAGAACTTTACTTATTTCAGTTACTCCCCACTCGGGTTTTTCTAAACTAAATAACTCAAGAACTTGTAAAGCTCGATCTATAGATTGAATTATTTTCTTTTCCATTACCTATAACCTCTAATTAAATATTTATCTTATTTTGTGCTTATCGTAATCGATATAAATATCTTATATCGAAAAGGACTTATTAACTAAAAAAAAATCTTTATCTTCTGTTAATCTATTATTTATGGTGAAAAAAGAACACTGTTAGATATTTTTATGAACGCCGTTCTAAAATAATAATACTTCTATTTTAATACTATGTCAAGAAAATTTTTTAGCTTAATAATCTATTGTCTATCCCCGTGCAGCTTTCATAAAGGCTTCAATATTTTCTAAAGGAGTATTTAAAGGAAGATCACAGCCTAAACTTAAACCTATAGCACCTGATAGCACCTGAATCACACATTAATTTTGCAAGATGATTGGTATTTCGGTAAACCAGTTTTTCCTCTAATAATTCTATTAATATTCATAAATACAAAAACACTTCCTTAAAACAGATAAAATATTTAACTCAAAAAAGTTTTTGCTTTATCTGTAGCAGAAGCAGCATCGGGAGAATACCCATCTGCCCCTATTTGATCAGCATAATTTTGAGTAATTGGTGCCCCTCCTACCATTATTTTTACTTTGTCTCTTAATCCTGCAGCTTCCAGCGCCTTTATTACTTCCACCATGTTAACCATGGTAGTAGTCAAAAGGGCAGACATCCCTATTATATTAGGCTGATGTTCTTTTACGGCTTCCACAAATTTATCTGCAGAGACATCTACTCCTAAATCAACAACTTCAAAACCTGCTCCTTCTAACATCATTTTTACTAAATTTTTTCCAATATCATGTAAATCTCCTGTTACTGTGCCTATTATTACTTTACCTAGATTTTTTACCCCGGTTTCAACCAATTTGGGCTTTAAAACATCCATTCCGGCATGCATGGCGCGAGCGGCAATTAAGACTTCAGGAACATATACTTCATTTTTTTTAAATTTTGCACCAATAATAGACATTCCTCGGATCAAGCCTTCCTCTAAAATATTTTTAGGAGTTATTCCTTCTTTTAACGCTTGTTTAACCAGTTCACCTACTTTTTCCGCCCTTCCGCTTTGCAAAGCTTCTGAAATGTTATTTAAATTTACCATAATATTTCCTCCATTTTTTTAGAAAATCCAATTTAATTTTATAAAATAAGCTGTATTAAAACTATACATAAAGTATTACTTATTATCTATTCTTCAATCTCTTTAATAATTTATCCAAAGGTAGAGTATTTACGATATCTTTTTCTTCCAGCCATCCCCGGCGTGCTACATCTACTCCTAAATTCATCAATTCTAATCCGTCGATACTGTGAGCGTCTGTCTCAATGGCTAATTGAACTCCCCTATCTTTGGCCATCCGACAATGAATATCATTTAAATCGAGCCTTTCCGGATGGGAATTAATTTCTAAAATAGTTCCGGTCTCTGCAGCTACCTTTATCATCTCATTAATATCTACTTGATATGATTCACGATATCCGATTAAACGTCCGGTAGGATGAGCGATAGTACTTACAAATCTGTTTTGCATAACTTCGATAATTCTCTTGGTAATAACTTTACTCTCCTGCTTAAAGCCAGAATGGATTGCCGCTATTACCACATCTAATTTACTTAATATTTTACCGGTAGTTAAAAATTCCTCAATCTTTTGTGCAATAGCGCTACCAACTCCGGGGATATTATTTAATCCTCCCTGCCGGTAAATTGTCTCTATATCAATAGCTAAATTTTCTAAAACCAAAGCAACCTTTTCATAAGCTCTAATTTTAAAAGGATTTTCTCCTTTAATCTTTAATATCCTGTTAATCTGCTCAAATATTCGGGATAATTCTAAATTTTTCATCTTCATCACCCCCCATTATTATATATTAATACTCCTACTCCCTTTTTTCTTCTCTTTTATATATAGCTTCTACAATCACAAACTATTTTTTTAATTATAATCCTGCTTGCTATATATATTCTATAAAACTCCTAAAATTCCTCTTTTTTTTATAAGGCTTTCAACATCATAAAAATACAATTTTTAGCCCTTTTTATCTCATTCTCCCCCTATTTTAGAAGCACTAACACCATCCCATATAATAAAAAAACGCAGAAACCCTTATATTTTCTGCGTTTTAAAGCCTTACTATTTTTTCCTATAAAAACTGATAATCCTCTAATTCTGTATATATATTTATCTCACTTACTTAGCTAAAAATTAGTTTTCCTGTTCCTCTCTTTTACTCCTTATTAATTAATTATTTAATCAATAAATGTGCCACAGGGTCACTGTCATATTTTATTGTCAGAAGAACTGTCTCCATGACAATCCCTATGACAATCTTTTTAGTCATCTATTTTTTTCTTTTTCTTATCTTCATACATATTCTCATCAGCTATTTTGATTAATTCTTCTATGGACAAAGGATTAGAAGGGTTATAACAAGAAAGACCAATACTAAAGCTTATCTTATAGGGGTTATTAAGATTTTTATTAAATTCTTTTAATTTATTAGTTATTCTTTCTTTGATTAGAGGAACATCATTCAGAGAGCTATCGGGAAAAATCAACAGGAACTCATCTCCGCCCATACGACAGATGATATCAATTTCTCTTAAGGTAGATTTAAAGAACTTCGCTGCCTCTTTTAAGACCTTATCACCTTCTTTATGACCAAAGGTATCGTTAATATATTTAAGTCTATCCAGGTCAAGATAGAGCAACAAGATAGAGGTTTTATGGCGCTGGGCAGACTTAATTTGCTGTTCGAAAAGACTCAGACCATATCCTCTGGCATAACAACCGGTAAGGACATCAAAATTAGCTAACTTTTCCAACTTTTTTTCCAGTCTTTTGCGTTCAGTAATATCAATATAAGTGGCTACTAATCCTTTTACCTGCCCATCAATTTTTATATTAGAACCAGATATTGAAACCGGAAAGAGAGTACCGTCTTTTCTTTTCCTTACGGTTTCATAATTAAAATAACCTTTTGATGATCTTTTAGTTAATCTCTTTCCTTCTTCCAATTTATTAGAGGGATGAATCGTTCCGTCATCAAGGTTTCTACCTTTTATCTCTTCCAGAATATAGCCAAACAATTTAGTAAAATGGGGATTTATGTTTAAGATAGTACCCTTTTCATCTACATATACTATAGCGTCAGGACTATTCATAAATAGACTGGCAAATTCTTGCTGGCTTTTTCGTAAGGCCTCTTCGGCTTTTTTACGCTCGGTTATATCCATATATAAAGCGATGGTTCCCTTAGGTTGACCATCAATTATGACTGGAGAAGCAGATATGACTATATAGATTAAAGTACCGTCTTTTTTCTTTCTAACGGTTTCATATTCAGAAATACCTTTAAAGGTCAATGCATTCTTAGTTAATCTTTCTCCTTCGTCTATCTTTTTTTCGGGATAAATCATCCCTTCATCAATATTTCTGCCTCTTATCTCTTTTAAGGTGTAACCAAATAGTTTAGTAAAGTAAGGATTTATATTTAAAATGCGACCATCTTTATCATAATACAAAGCCGCAATAGGGCTACTATTAAATAGACTAGCAAACATTTTTCTGGCTTTTCTTAACTTTTTCTCTGCTTTTTTACGTTGAGTGTTATCACGAATATAAGTTATAAGTCGGGGTTTTCCTCCGATATTGACAATTTTGGTGGCAATTTCTGTGGGGAAAATGGTGCCGTCTTTCTTTTTGCTTATTCGAGAGACGAAAAAACCTTGTGTTGTCTTATTTTCGGTAATGACCTTGGGTAATTTCTTTGCAAACTCTTCGGGAACTCTGTCAGCCAAAGTCAGTCCAATCATCTCTTCTTTAGTGTAACCATATATCTTTGCACCAGCAGTATTACATTCAAGTATGCGGCCTTCTACTGTCTCTATGAGAATGCAATCAGTAGTCGCTTCTAAAAGAATTCGATATTTTTCCTCATTCTCACTTAAAGTTTCTTCTATCTGCTGACGCTTAACTTCTGATTTTTGTAATTCAGTAATTTGCTGGCGTAATTTCATTAATTCATCTATTAACTGCTCTTTGGTTTTTTCTTTTTCTTCCATATATTCCACTTTATTCTTTTAGAACTTAGAGTTTTTAGCTCTCTTCCTATCCCTATATAGAATTATGTAATTAGCAGATTTTATTATCCCCTGTTCCTTATTTAGGATAGACCTTTTTGGTAGGAGGTGAAATTGGTTTTTTATAAGGCAAAGGGATATACTGAACAGAGGGACGTTTTCCTGGATTTTGAGGATAAAGGTCCATCAATTCATAAATTTCTTTGGGCATTTCGCTAGATACACATAATCCTAATTTCTTTGCTTCTTCGAAGGTAATGGGATAATCATGAGTCCACCGGCCTTCCGTCAGAATCTGGGCAAGCTTGTCTGCTTTTTCCTTATTGCACTTATTTTCAACAAGAAGCTTTTTCACAAATGCTCTAACCTGTCGAATTGCCTTTCTGGCAATATCAGCTTGAATCATGGTCTCATCATCTATTTTATTCACATTCTTATCTTTTAATACCTTTAAGATTGAGACTGCCGGATATTGGCCCAATTGGGGGTCTACCGGTCCCAAGACAGCATTTTCATCCATAATAATTTGATCTGTTGCCAGAGAAATCATGGTACCCCCGCTCATGGCATAATGAGGGATAAAAACTGTCACTTTAGCTTTGTGTCTTAAAAGGGCTAAGGAAATCTGTTCAGCGGCTAAAACTAACCCCCCTGGTGTATGTAAAATAATATCAATCGGTAAATCCGGATCGGTCAACCTTATCGCCCGCAACACCGCTTCGGAATCTTCAATATTGATATATCTTACTAAAGGTATGCCCAGAATACTCATCGTTTCTTGACGATGAATCAGGGCAATGACTCTTGATTTTCTCTCTTTTTCAATTCGGTTAATTAAAGAAATTCGAGATGTTTCCAAATTTTTCTGCTTTAACCAGGGAGTCAATAAAGAAAAAATAAAAAAAAGCCAGAAAAACATACTTAGATATTGCATCTGAAGCCTCCTCCTATACTATTCTTATATTCCATGATAACGAAATCCTAATAAAAAATTAGTAAAAGTCACCGAATGATTGAGCTAGTACGAACCACCCCTGTCACCTAAAGGATGATCAACAAAAAGCTGATTCGGTAAAATCAGACTGACTTCTTTTATTTTCTTAAATCTTCCGAACGGTCAAAAGCAATCCGATAGGTTTCCAGAATTTCCTGATGGGTATTTTTTTCCTTTTCCCGGTCAATCACGATTTTTTGACCCCATTTATCTTCAAACACAATATAAGGATCCGGGCTGTTTTCAACTTTTTTTACAAAATCGCTTAAATTCAATATTTTTTCTCCATTAACTTTATCTACCACCCAGCTATTCACATTTTGATAGCCTTCATTCACATTAGCAGCCAGACTTTTTAATAAAACCACCACTTGCTGATCTACCTTTTCGGGAATATTATTATTAAAAAAGGGATAAATTAATTCCTTGGGTGCAGACTGATACCACTGTGGACCCCAGATATCCAGTAAATTTTTACTCAAAGGACAAAAAATCAGGCCGCCATAAATATAATAAGTAGGTAATGTTTCATACTCTTCCATGGGGACAAGTTGATCCTTTTTTAAAGAACGGGAGAGGTTCAAATCGAGGGATATTTCTTTACCCTCTCTTAAAATTTCCATCCGAATATTCTCTCCAATCTGCTTTTGCTGAATGACATAAGTCAACTGGGTCCGTTCATTGGCACGGAACTCTATGGTTCCATCATTACCAATCGCATAATCTCCGATGGAAAGTAAAATATCGCCGGCCTGTAAATATCCGTCTGCCGGAGATCCGGGGATGACCTGATTGATCAGAACACCACTTAGTCCTTCCTCCATTTTATAATATTTTCTTAAACCCTGATTTTCCATATCCTGCAAACTCACCCCCAGACTGGGGTAGCCATCATAAGCACCATCCTTCAAATCATCAAAAAAGTAACGAATAACCGGAACCGGCACCATATATCCGATATTCTGGGAAGAAGAAATACCCTGCATGACCACACCTACAATCTTATCATTCACCAGAACTGGACCACCGCTATTACCCGGATTGATTGCCGCATCGATTTGACCGGCTAAAAATGACGAAGAACTATGGACATAAGGCTGATGTTCAATCCGGGAAATAATACCTTTGGTAATACTCAACATATCACCGCCCATGGGAAATCCATAGACCAAAACTTCCTGCTGGGTTTCAGGCAATTCACCAAATAATAAAGCAGGTTCCCCTTCAAAAAAAGAGGGGTCTTCTACTTTTAATAGAGCCAGATCGGTTAAATGTGAAACGGCAATTACTTGCGCCTGGTAACGTTCGGTTTCCCCATATTTACGGACCTGTAAGAAAGTATGATCACTCACCACATGGGCGTTGGTCAGAATGAGATTATTCTCAATGATACATCCTGATCCTGAACTACCCTGGGGTCCCTGCATACTCCAGGGGTTATAATAATCCGGTGAATTACTGACCATATATACTTTAACAATTGCTTCCCTGACATCTAAAAGGGCACTGGATACCGGGAAGGTAATAGTAAATAAGAATATGGTAATAAAAAAGAATACTAACCTGACTTGATACAAATTGGGTAAAAGTAAATATCTGTTTAAACCTCTTGAATTATTTTGTTTTTTCATAAAATGAACCTCTCTGTCTAAAAATAATAATCGACTAACTTATCGCCAATGCAAGACTTTTATCCATTTTAACATAAATACCTGGAAAATCAAAACACCAAATGGGTAAAACACTGTCATGAGTCAATTGTCCCCTGTCACCTTTTTCTCTATCAAGGTTTATATTTTATTCTATAAAAACAGTGAAAAACCCTCTTTTTTATAAAAAATCAATTAAAATATTTTTTGACCCTTTCACATTCTTGTCCCGTATCACTTGAAAAATTTTAAGGGAATAAAATGGAAATTTGGAAAAAAAATCTTTATGTCGTATTCTTTGCTGAAATGATCGTGGTTACCGGTATAGCTTTTGTGATTCCCTTCCTACCTTTTTATGTAAAAGAATGAAGAAAAATTTACACCTTTAGCCAGAAAGAAACAGACCATTCCATTTAAAAAAAGAGTAGCCTTGTTTTTTAATAATGGGCAATTATTCATCATGTTTTTTATACTGTTTTTGGTGCAGTTTTCGGTCCAGATTATTAGCCCTATTTTTCCTTTCTTTATGGAAACCATCATATCAAATCCAAAAATCGTTTCCACCTTTACCGGATTAATGTTTGCCATAACCGGTTTGATGAGTGCTTTTTCTGCAATAAATGTAGGTAGGTTAATTGAAAAAAAACCGAGTAATTTCCTTTTAACCATCAGTCTTTTAGGAACAGGTCTTTTCTTTTTGTCTCATGCTTTTGTTGCCAATATTACTCAGCTAATCTTATATTGGCAGGACTTGCCTTGCCCGTAGCGATGAACAAAATTGAGAAAACTTCACTGGGAAAGGATAAAAAAATAACAACTAAAGAGATTATTAATACCAATAGTCGCTAATAATTATCAAGCTTGGGATTTTTTTAAAAATAGGCTCTGTCCTTTGTCTTCCCACATTCAGTGCAAGACAAAAAGTAAAACCTATCCCCATTTTTTAAAAGCCCTGTAAATAAAGGGTCCCAGAGGGGGTAAATAGGAACAGAGAACCGTCCCCTGTTCCTACAATTGAGAAAATAATTAGAAAAAAATGATAAAATTGATTTTTTTAGTTATTTTTGAATACTTATTAAGAATTCGACAAAGATTGTGGAAAATCCTGCTTTTTGAGTTAAAAAGTTGCAAGGCTATTAATCTGCCGGTCAACTAAATGTGTAACGTGTAGTTTGTGATAGGTGATTAAGATAGAAATTAGGAAAATAAACGGGATAGGTTATAAAATAAAAACTCGCCTTACTTTAAGCAAGGCGAGTTTAGGAGGTATTAAAATGAAAAAGCTATCTGTTTTGTTACTCGATAGTTTTCAAATTAGAAAAATTATATCACATTCTAAATTAATGTCAAATTTTTTTATAATAATTTTTTTATAGTACGAAACGCCATGCTGCTATAATGATTACAGAATTTGGCGGAGGGGGTGGGATTTGAACCCACGGATACTTTCGTATCGCCGGTTTTCAAGACCGGTGCATTCGGCCGCTCTGCCACCCCTCCACTCATTATCTATTTTTTACCTATAAAGAATAACATCTCTCTATCTTGTTGGTCAAGGAAAACAAGGGGAGCGGATTCGATGCCTGCCTGTGCGTTCCCGCACCTGTCTGCGTGCAACGCACAGGCAGGCGCAGACAGGAATCGAACCCCTACACTTACATAGACAGGCGAGACGCTTGTCCTACAGAGGGTAGACACAAGGTCTACCCCTAACGACTAATTGATTATTCATTATAAACTAATTTTATTGGTCAATTGGTGAATTATTTACTATCGGGTTATCTTTTCAAGTCCTCCCATATACGGGCGAAGAACATCGGGGATAGCTACACTTCCGTCCTTCTGTTGAAAATTTTCTAATATGGCAACCTGAGTTCTACCCACAGCCAAACCAGAACCATTTAGAGTGTGGACAAAATCAACTTTCTCTTTTTCTTTGGAACGATATCTGATCATTGCTCTTCTGGCTTGAAAATCTTCACAATTACTGCAGGAGGATATCTCTCTGTACCTCCCCTCGGCTGGCAGCCATACTTCAATATCATAGGTCTTGGCTGCTGAAAATCCCATATCCCCGGTGCAAAGAACAATTACCCGATAAGGTATTTCTAATCTTTTTAAAACTTCCTCAGCATTTTTGGTTAAGGACTCTAACTCACTATAAGAATTTTCCGGCGTACAAATTTTTACCAACTCCACTTTGTTAAATTGATGCTGCCTGATTAAACCTCTAACATCTTTACCATAAGAACCTGCTTCTTTACGAAAACAAGCAGTATAAGCGGCATAATAAAGAGGCAAGTCATCATCATTTAAAATTTCCTGCCGATGAAGATTGGTTAAAGGTACTTCGGCAGTAGGCACCAGATAAAGACCATTTTCACATTTAAATAAATCATTTTCAAACTTAGGCAGCTGCCCGGTGCCAGTCATCGTTTCAGAATTTACTAAAAAAGGAGGGAATATTTCTTTGTACCCGTGTTCATTGGTATGAAGGTCGAGCATAAAATTAATTAGAGCTCTTTCCAGTTTAGCCCCCATCCCCTTTAATACGGTAAAGCGGGCTGAGGCTACTTTTGCCCCTTTTTCAAAATCGAGTATATCCAGGGCTTCGCCGATATCCCAATGGGGTAAAGGAGTAAAATTGAATTTGCGGGGCTTTCCCCATCTTCTTATCTCTGTATTATCCTTTTCATCCTCTCCCACCGGCACACTTTCGTGAGGGATATTGGGAATTTCCAGCAATATCTTAGTTGCCTCTTCTTCAATTTCTTTTATCTTGGCGTCTAATTCTTTAATCTTTACCGATACTTCTTTCATGGCTAAAATCTTTTCCTGGGCATCCTTCTTTTCTCTCTTTAATTTTCCGACCTCTTCACTCACTGTATTTCTTTTTTCTTTTAAGACACCCGCTTCTAATAATAGCTCTCTTCTTTTCTCGTCTAGGCTTAATACCTCTTCGATATCAATTTTTTCTTTTCTCTTCTTTAATGCTTCTTTCACTTTCTCCGGATTTGAACGGATAAGTTTTATATCTAACATTGTCTTTCTCCCTCCCTAAATAAGTAATGAGTGATGGGTATATTATAGCATATAGTGACAGGCGAGACGCCTGTCCTGTCCTACTAACGACTAACGGCTATTCATCTACCTGTGCCTACTTGCACCTGTCTGCGCCTGCCTGTGCGTTGCACGCAGACAGGTACGTATACGTACAGGCAGGCGCAGACAGGCTAACGACTATTTTATCCCTTTATAACTCCCAATGGTCGCATCCGCACTACTTTTCTGGATATACCGGTCTGGTGCATTACTTCCACTACTTCACTGACATCTTTATAGGCATCAGACATCTCTTCAACCAGGGTCCCCCGGCTTTCTGCTTTTACAATGATCCCCTTTTCTCTTAATTCTTGTTGAATGTCTCTACCCCGCGCTTCTTTTTTGGCTTTCATTCTGCTCATGACTCTTCCTGCTCCATGGCAGGTTGAACCAAAGGTTTCTTCCATCGCTTTTTCAGTCCCTACCAAACAATAGGAACAACGACCCATATCTCCGGGAATTAATACCGGCTGCCCTATCTTCCTATATTTTTCCGGAATATCAGGATGAAATGGAGGGAAAGCCCGAGTAGCCCCTTTTCTATGTACACACAATTTTATTTTCTTTCCTTTCAAACTATGTTCTTCTATCTTGGCAATATTATGTGCCACATCATAGATTAATCTTAATCCTAATTCTTCCGGAGTGCTTCGAAAAACCTTAGCAAAAACTTCACGAGTCCAGTGCATGATACATTGGCGATTCGCCCAGGCATAATTCGCCGCACAGGCCATAGCTGCATAATAGTTTTTCCCTTCTGGTGAAGACAGAGGTGCGCAGGCCAATTGCCGGTCGGGAAGTTGTATCCCATATTTCTGTACAGCCTTTTGCATCGTCACTAAATAATCGGTACAGACCTGATGTCCCAATCCCCGTGAACCACAATGAATCATTACGGTAATTTGGCCTTCTTCTAATCCCAGTTCCCGGGCAACTTCAGGGTCATAAACCTGATCAATTACCTGAATCTCTAAGAAATGATTTCCTGAGCCGAGGGTGCCCAGTTGAGGTTTCCCTCTTTCCAGGGCATGCTGGCTGACCAGATCAGCATTCGCATCTTTCATACACCCTTCATCTTCGGTAAATAAGATGTCTTCCTCCCAGCCAAAGCCTTTCTCTACGGCCCATTTAGAACCTTTTCTTAATACATCTCTTATTTCGTGAAAGCTTATTTTTATCTTCCCTTTTGAGCCTACTCCGGATGGTATCTCTCTAAATAGTTCATTAACCAAGAGTTCAACTTTCGGTTTTACTTCTTTTAAAGTTAAATTAGTTCTTATTAATCGTACGCCACAATTTATGTCAAAGCCGACCGAACCGGGGGAGATGACTCCCTCATCCAGGGTAGTGGCAGCTACCCCGCCGATAGGAAAGCCGTACCCCCAGTGGATATCCGGCATAGCCAATGAACGGCCGACAATCCCCGGGAGAAAAGCTACATTAGCTACCTGTTCCAGAGCCTGATCCTGGCGTATTTTTTCTAATAAGTTTGAAGAGGTATAAATTAGACCGGGAACTCTCATCCCGGAGTGATAAGTTTTGGGAATTTCCCAACGATACTCATCTATCTTATTTAAAGGTCCGTCCCAAGATTCTTTCATATTAATCTCCTCCTTTACCTGGATGATCACATAGACTTAAATATCAAAAATTACCTGGGCTCTCCAGAGTCCGCTTTCCTCATCTTTTTTAATTTCTAAAAGATGGTAAGTTACAGCTTTTATCTCTTTTTCTATTTTGCAACCGAGCCGGTTAATTTTCACTCCTTTAACTTCTGCACCAATTTTATTATCGGATAAATCTTTTATTTCAAATTTATTTAAAATAACTAATTTCGTTTCGCTGATATATAGAAGTTCATTAAGCCAGGCGAAGAGTAAGCCTTCCAGATTGTCCGCTTCCAGATTTATTTTATTATAAAAGTTTCCTTCAAGGTTTTTGGTCTCCCCGGCAATAATCTCAAACATTCCCCTGGCAGCATTAATAAAAACTTCTCTTTTGGTTTTTCCATAAGCCGCTATTCCGATATCGGCGGTATGTTCGAGTATTTCAAATTCTTTCATATACGTTTATTACCTTTTTAAAATTTTAAGTTAAACAAAAAAACTCTCATCGCTTAGTAATATCTACTACTAGGGACGAGAGTTTAATCACGTGGTGCCACCCTGATTCAATAGGAACATCCTATTCTTCATTGGGTATTTTTTAACACATTAAGTGCGCTTCTGGATACTTATTTCACCAGAAATTATCCGGGGTGGAATTCGATAAAGTCACCTGCTGATTCTCACCAGCCACCAGCTCTCTAGAAATGACCGTTACCTACTTGCCCCTTTTATTTTTTCTTTTATTACATTGTATTACCAATATTATAGGTTTTAATCACTCTTCTTGTCAAGCTTTAAAATATAGTATCGAGTTAATAAAGCGAAAGAAAAGATAGAAAGTGACAACTGACATCTGATTTTTCTTATCTAAAAACGATAAACGATAAACTAAAAGCTTTTTTATTTTTTTCTTGACATTCGACTGACCAGTCAGTTATAATGAAAACCAATTAAAAAATATTGAGAGGGTAAAAGGGAAAGTAAAACCATGAATAAAGTTGCTGATTTTATTACCAAATATGCCTGGCCTATCGTGATCATAACCATGATCATCACTATTATGGCAGGCTCACAATTAAACAAATTAACCATCGAAGATGATATCACTAAATATATGCCTGAGGATGACCCGGATATAATATTTTATAGTGACATCGTGGATAAATTCGGAGGTAAACAATCAGATACAGCAGTCATCTCTCTGGAATATGATGAACTTTTTCAGGTAGAAAATCTAAGGAGCGTAAAAAACATTATTGATCAATTAAATGATACTCCCTATGTAAAATCCGTCACATCTTTTTTAAATATGCCTGAAATTATCAGTACTGAATATGGACTGGAAGTCAAAGATCTGGTGGAAATCTTTCCGGAAAGTAATGAAGAAGCCGGAAAGCTGAAAGGCAGGCTACTAAAAAATAATATGGTGATGGGCAAATTTATATCCGCGGACGGAAATGTCACCCTACTGATCATCGAATTAAAAGAAGGCTATTCGGGAAGTGAGCTAAAAAATAATTTA
>JBBRDV010000018.1:0-21627 GCA_038203565.1 Atribacterota bacterium | reverse complement strand
GTATAATAACAGACACCTATTTTAATAAATAATTCACTAACCTTTAGCGGAAGAGCGCCAAGAAGCTCTATATTTCTTACAGGGTGAAAGTCCCTGTTGGAAGAGCCCAGTGCGTTAGTTACGGTCCCCGAAAAGGAGCTTAAAAATAGGGACACATCCCATTTATTTAGATCATTGATGTTTTACTTATAAATTAGATAAATAGAAGGCGTGTCAGATCAAGACAGTATCTGACCCTCTTTATGCTCCTTATCTGGCAATGTTTACTGGGGTAAATTAAAGTCATCAAGATTGACTTTATAGTTAAAACATACTACAGTTGTATTAGTGAAAGAGTAAAAGTATAGGTGATATTTTAAATTTAGCTTTTAATTTTAAGAGAAAAAAACTACCGGGAAAATGAAGATAAAGTATATTTATTTATAAAAATTGATAGTCAAAGAGGTGCAAACATGGACCAACACACTTTTACCGCAGTTCTTCATAAAGAAGAAGAATTTTATGTTGCAGAATGTCCTGAAGTAGGGACTGTTAGCCAGGGACATACAGTTGAAGAAGCCATTGCTAATTTGAAAGAATCGACCGAACTATATCTTGAAGAATTTCCCTTACCCAATATTAGTCGTTCAATCTTAACTACTTTTGAGGTTACTAATGTCTAAACTAAAAAGGATGTCTGGTAAAGAGACTGTAAGCATATTAAAGAAATTTGGGTTTAGAGAAATTCGACAAAAAGGAAGTCATATCATATTAAAAAGAACAACTTCAGAAGGAGAAATTGGTTGCGTTATACCCTTACATTCTGAATTAGCAATTGGCACCTTAAGAGGAATACTTAGACAAGCTAAAGTCGATGTTGAAGAATTTTTGAGAAAGTTATAACCACTTAAAAAGAATTTCTCTCTTTTTATTTTAAAGGAGCTAAACCTGCTTTAATTTTCGTAAAATTAGTAATTACGACATTTTTATTAACCTCATCGAAACTCTGTAACCCTTATAGATAGCTACTTTTAGATTTTGAATAAATAGTAACACATCCCATTTTCCTTAATAACTTTTTTGAATTAAATTATTTGGATATTATTTTTGCAAAAAGAAGGATTTAAAAAACTTAGGTCGTATATACAATATATAATGATTTTATTTTTGATATTATTTTTTCTACTACACTTAGCAGTGAAATAGAACTGGAAAATTAAAAAAAGAGGAGGTGATTTATATAGTAAATATTGAACCCATATAAATCAGGTTATGGGTTAGAGAAAAGCTGTGTAATTTTTCATTATTTCTTAATTACACAGTCCATTAAATTTTTAAAAATGTAAGGAGGAGAATGAAAAAAATGTTATCACTTAGAACACAAAGATTTTTGCTTTTTACGATGTTGATTGTTGTTTTACTGATTGTTGGATCTTTTTCTGTTGCTGCACAGGAAACGATTAAATGGAAGTCTTCGAGTTTTGGTCCAGCTACCAATTATTCACAGATTCACCATGATAAAGCTTGTGCAGACATTACCAAAGCAAGTGGCGGACGATTGGTAGTCCAGGCATTTGTCGGTGGTTCGGTTGTTCCGGAAACAAAAGAACTTGATGCTGTTATTGATGGGGTTTTAGATTTGTGCTATACCTGTCCCATGTATAACCTGGATAAATGGTCGTCAGCCGGTTTAATCAGCTCCAGGCCAGGTGGACTGCCTGGACAAATTTTAACACAGTGGTTTGATTATGGCGGAGGATGGGAATTGATGAACAAGATGATGGAGGGTTCTAATGCCATGGTGCTGCCTGGATTTTTATCTCCTGAGCCGGGTGAAGTATTCCTCCATTCCAAAAAGAAGATAGAAACGGTGGCTGACTTGAAGGGTCTAAAAATACGTACTTCCGGTGATGGCGGCGAAATCCTGGCCAGGATGGGTGCTAATCCTATATTTTTACCCGGTGGTGAATTATACGAGGCAATGCAGAGAGGCACCATTGATGCCTTTGAATATGCAGGCTTATCAACCAATTGGAGTATGCATTTTAATGAAATTGCGAAATATGTTATTATATCACCTGTCCGGGCACCGAGTGATCCCCATGTCTGGTTTGTGAATAAAAAGTCCTGGGAAGCGCTTCCTGATGATCTGAAAGTATTGGTGCAGAACGTGTTAGCAAGATGGGCCCAGGAACAGCAAAATTTTGAAAGCCATAATGATATGGATGCCATACAAAATTTCAGAGATGCCGGATGTGAGGTATACAATCTCCCCAAAGAAGTAGCAGATGCCCTCTCAAAAGAAGCTGTAGCATTTTATACCGAAAAAGCCGCTAAAGAGAGCCCGATATTTGGTGAGATTTTGAACTCCATGAATGCCTATGGGAAAAAGGCCGGATTATAGTAATCATTAGCTGGTAAATTTGTTTATTTGATTAGAGAATAACAAGGAGTTAAGAAGTATGATATTTTTAAGAAAAATCCTTAAAGGCATTGATACGATGAGTAAGTACGCTGGTTTATCGGCTAGATGGCTTACTTGGCTCCTTGTCCTGGTAGGCGCATATGAAACGATTTTAAGACATTGGTTTAATGCGCCTACCGTTTGGGCATATGATACCTTGTGTATGGCTGGTGGAGCCGTCTATATTATGGGATGGTCCTACTGTTATTTGATTGACTCCCATGTAAGAGTAGATCTTTTCTACACTCGCCTTTCCGAAAAGAATAAAGCGATAATGGATATAATCAGCTCCCTAATATTCTTTTTTCCATTGATGATAGTACTGGTATGGATTTCTAGCAAATGGGCAGTGAAAGCATGGAGAATTGATGAGATAATGATCGCTACCTATTGGTATCCTCCCGCTGCTCCCTTCAGAACGGTATTTGCTCTTGGATCATTGTTATTGCTTCTTCAAGGTGTAGCTAGGTTTATCCGCGATCTATATTTTGTAACAAGAGGTGAACACCTTGATTGAAATATTAAGTGAAAAAGTCATTACTGCTTTGATGTTAGGCGGGGTGCTTGTCCTGGTCATGACCGGTTTTCCTATTGCTTTTGTCATAGCCAGTGTTGCACTCATTATGGGCTTTCTTTTATTTGGGGGAGATATAACCTACCATATTTTATACAGTCGGATGTATAGCATGACACTTAGTTATCCGTTCCTGGCTGTTCCTCTTTTTACCTTTATGGGCGTTATCTTGCAAATGACCGGAATCATCGATGAACTATATACGGTATTATATGATAGTATGAGTGGATTCAGGGGTGGACTGGCTATTGTTACGATAATATTTGGTACGATCCTGGCGGCATGTTTAGGGGTAATTACTGCTTCTGTCTCCATGTTGACAATGATTGCACTGGCACCCATGGTGACCAGAGGATATGATAAATCTATAGCCTCAGGTTCGGTTGTTGCCGCCGGTACGCTGGGAATACTTATTCCTCCCAGTATTATGCTGGTTGTCTATGCACCACAAGCCGGTATTTCTATCGGACAGATGTTTATGGGTGCTTTTCTGCCTGGGCTATTTCTATCAGCTTGCTATTGCACTTACGTGGGAATTCGATGTTACTTGAATCCCAAATTGGGCCCGGCGGTCTCAGAAGACCAAAAGTCGATGCTGCCTTTTGGAGCAAAAATGATAAGATTATTAAAAGCTTTACTTCCTCCGTTAGGAATCATTTTATCAGTTTTGGGCACTATATTCCTGGGGATAGCTCCCCCAACTGAAGCGGCTGCCATGGGAAGTTTGGCTGCAGTACTCTTAGCTATCGCCTACCGGAAAATGACTTGGGATATTGCTAAACGGGCAGCATTGGAAACACTCAGAGTGAGTGCATTAGTGCTTCTGATCGCAGGAATTTGTTATGCTTATGTTGGTGTGTTTATGAGTGCGGGTTGCGGTAACGTTGTATTTGATATAATTATGAGTGTTCCTGGTGGGAAGTGGGCTTCCTTCCTTGTAATCATGGTAATTCTTTTTATATTGGGGATGTTTATCGAATGGATAGGCATTGTCTTTATCATGGTTCCAATAGTATCGCCCATTATAGTAGCTTTAGGATTTGATCCACTATGGGCTGGCTTGATGATTTGCATCAATTTGCAGATGGCATTTCAAACACCTCCCATGGCCATGTCAATTTTTGTTTGTAAAGGGACTGCTCCGCCAGAACTTGGTGTTACAATGGAGGATATTATAAAGGGAGTTGTTCCGTTTATTATTATAATAGCCCTGAGTCTGATTATTTTCAGTATTTTCCCACAATTTATTACATTTTTACCAAGCCTTATGTGAGATAATAACTTTCATTTAGAAGCGAGTTGATCAATTCGGTTACATTTAGAAAAATATTATCTTATCCAAATGTAACCGAAGTTAGTTAGCGAATCTTACATTCTTAACTTTCAAATTTCTTAAAAATAACCTATCTACTTAGATAATATAGATATAGTTAATAGATATTTTAGGAATTAAATCTGAGCTTAATTTGCCTATTTTCGTTTTTTTCCATAGATTAAAATTGAATTAGAGCAGATTTTTTCTGATCGAGGCAGGATTTTAGAGAATTATACTGCTAAATCGATTGAATTAATCAATACTGGTCAGGATTTACTGATATACACCGATGCCATTTACTATGAGAGACAATCTATTAATAAAAAATTGATGGTAAAGTATCACCTTGGTTTTCGAGAACTGGAGATTGAAATTAAAAAGATATTTGGTAAACTTACTTCTGAAATAATAAAAAATACAAAAGCAAGAAATTTAATTCTAACTGGGGGAGATGTGGCATTAGGAGTATGCGAAGAATTGAAAATATATAGTATGAATATTTTAGATGAACTTTTACCGGGAATTCCTTTAGCTATCGCTAATTATAAAAATTATAAATTAAATATTGTCACCAAGGCGGGCGGATTCGGTAAAGAAGATACTTTACATGTTTCTACACATGTTTCTTTACGAAAAGCATGTGATTTGGTAAAAAAAGAACGTGTATTAACCGTGATCCATTTGGCTGATAAGGCTTTGAAGAACCTGGGTGTTAAAGATCCAAAGATTGCCGTATCTGGATTAAATCCTCATGCTGGAGAGGGAGGTCTCTTTGGTAGAGAAGAAATTGAAGAAATTATTCCGGCTATCAAGCAAGCGCGGAAGGTCGGTATAAATGTAGAAGGCCCTATTCCCCCGGATACGATTTTCTCTAAAGTGATTGGAGGGCAATATGATATCGCGGTAGCCATGTACCATGATCAAGGACACATCCCTATGAAAATCACTGGATTTAAATACAATAAAGACACTAATAAATGGTCAACGATGAGTGGAGTCAATGTAACGGTCGGCTTGCCTATTATTCGTACTTCGGTTGATCACGGAGTTGCTTTTGGTAAAGCTGGAGAAGGCAGAGCGAACGAAGAAAGCATGGTCCAGGCAATTGAAATGGCTATTCAGTTTATTCGCTAAAAATTTAAATGAAAAAGACAGTGACATTTCTCCATGCTGGAACCTTCTACAAAAAATGGGACCAATAGAATCTAACCTTCGAAATAATTGTAAAAATAAAGAAAAGGGATAATACAAAATGAATAAATTTTCTTTGGAAACTATTAAAATTAGAAAGGTAAAACAGATTTTTTGTCAGGACAGTATTCCAGATATTCCTGCGTATATTCACCAGGCATTTAAAAGCTCTGATTTGCCAAATCGCATTAAACCTGGAGATAAAATCGGCATAACAGTCGGTAGTAGGGGAATCACGAATATTAAATCAATTGCTCAGCAGATCATCAATGAATTAATGGCACTTAAAGCTAGACCACTTATTCTGGCGGCAATGGGGAGTCATGGAGGCGCTACCAGTCAGGGACAGAAAGAGATATTGGGTTCTTATGACATCACAGAGAAAGAAATGGGCGTTCCAATTCTTTCTTCTATGGAAACTACCCAGATAGGAACGATAAAAAACCAAATCCCTGTCTATTTCAGCAAGGAAGCGATGGCATTAGATGGGATCATTGCTTTAAACAGGGTAAAACTTCATACGGATTTTAAAAGTGATGCAATGGAAAGCGGTATGTCCAAAATACTTGTTATAGGGTTGGGAAAAAGGGATGGTGCCGAATCAATTCATTCTCTGGGTGTCTATGGATTAAAAAACATTATCCCACAAGCAGCAAAGTTAATTATTGAGAAAGCACCAATTGTTCAAGGCATCGGTATTGTAGAGAATGGTTTTGATGAAACAATGGAAATTAAATTTAGTCCACCGGAGCATATTATCACGACTGACAATCAATTACTGAAAAAATGTAAAGAAGTTTTCCCTTCTTTGCCATGCGAAAATATTGATGTATGCCTGGTACAAGAAATGGGCAAAAATATTAGCGGTACCGGACTGGATACCAATATTATTGGAAGGTTAGATATTAATGGTGAAAAAGAAGTGGGGAAGCCGAAAATAAATAAATTGGTTGTATTTGATATTACTGAACAATCCCATGGTAATGCATTGGGTGTTGGCCTCTCGGATGTCACAACTAGAAAGCTGGTCAACAAAATTAATTTTATTACTACCTATGCAAATACGATCACCAGTACTTTTCTTAATCGTGCCAAGATACCGATTACTGCTGAGACAGAAAGAGAAGCTGTGGAAATAGCACTGAAAACCTGTTGGCAACCGAATCGAAACAAGGTAAGACTGCTGATAATGAAAAATACACTAGATCTTGAGTACCTCTATGTTTCAGAAAGTATTTGGGATGATATCAAGAATAATAAAAATATCAAATCGTGTGGAGGTTGGGAACAACTATCTTTTACGAATGATGGAGAAATGAAAATTAGGTTTTGAGAAAAAACAAGAGCAACAGAAAAGCTACCAAAGTGCTGTCAACCTTTTTTATAGGGTATATTATACAAAGGAAATGTTTCATATAATGACGTATATGTTATAATAGTAAACAAATTAATAGATACATAAAATTCCCGATGGCAGATGGGGGAGAGGGGACAGTTCAGTGTTTGGGTTAGTACTGAAAATATGATATCGAAACAATGAGTCATTAATTTGCCCATATATACGATGGGTTTATAAGTACTATCGAGTCGATTAAAAAACAAAAAAATAATTCATTTAAATTAACCAGGGGGGTATTTGTTTATGGAAGTTTTATGTATTGGAGATGTAATGATACCAGGTGATAATATTGGAGCGGCAGCCAAAACGCTAAGATTGAATAATTTAAATATAGATATTAAAAATTGGGAAACAGATTGGGGTAAACTACAGGATCGCCGATTAATTATTGAAAAACAGGGACCGTCTGCCGAATCAGTTGTACCTCAAATATTAAATGCTAACAAGGACACTGAAATGTTGTTAGTCTTATTTTGCCCTGTATCAAGAGAGGCTATCGATGCATTACCTAATCTTAAACTTATTGGTGCTTCAAGAGCAGGATTAGAAAATATTGATGTAAAGTATGCTACTGAAAAGGGAATTATTGTTCAAAATATTAAGGGTCGTAATGCACAAGCTGTTTCTGATTTTACTATTGGCCTGATCCTGGGAGAAGTTCGCAATATTGCTCGTAGCTATTATGCAGTCAAAAATGGTGTTTGGCGAAAAAATTTTGTTAATTCCGATATGATACCTGAATTACAGGGAAAAACAATTGGGTTGGTAGGTTTTGGTGATATTGGTCAATTAGTAGCTCAAAAATTAAGTGGTTTTCAAGTGAATATTTTGGTTTTCGATCCTTATGTTTCAGATGAAGTTATCCAGAAATATCATGCTAAAAAGGTACCCATTGAGGATTTATTAAAAAACGCTGATTTTGTTTCATTACATGCTAGACTGGACAAGGATAGTAAAAATGTTATTGGAGAAAAAGAGCTTTCTTTAATGAAAAAAAATGCATATCTCATCAATACAGCACGAGCAGGTTTAATTAATGAGGATGCTTTATACCATACTCTAAAGGAGAAAAAAATAGCAGGAGCTGCCCTGGATGTGTTTTGGCAGGAACCGATTGGCGAAAAGAGTCGTTGGTTAGAACTTGATAATGTTACTTTAACAACTCATATTGCCGGGACAACCAAAGAAGCTTTAACGAAATCACCTTATCTTTTGGTTGAAGATATCAACAAATTATTAGAAAACAAGGAACCAAAATTTATTGTTAACCTTGAAGTGTTAAAGCGAACCGAAGTCCAGAAATGGCTCAAAGAAGTAAGGAGTTGATTAGATGTTAGTTAATTTAAATGGTGTTTTAACTCAAGCAAGAAAATCAGGCTATGCTATCGGATCATTTAATGTTCATAATATGGAGACTATTGAAGTTGTTTTTGATGCAGCTGTATCTTTAAATATTCCAGTTATTATCGCTTTTGGTGAAAAATATAGCCATATTAATTCGATTTATTTAATTGCAAAATGCGTCCAGGAGCTAGCGAATAAAACACCCTTACCCATTGTGCTTCACTTAGACCATTGTAAATCAGAAGATTTAATTATTCGTGCAATTCAATCAGGTTTTACTTCAGTTATGTATGATGGTTCCAGCATGGCAAATAGTGATAATATAAGAATAACCTCCAAAATAGTAAAAATAGCCCATGCAGCTGATGTTACCGTAGAAGCAGAATTGGGCTATGTTCCCGCTGAAGATATTGGAGAATTTGTTCCAGAGGATCAATTAACTAAGCCGGAAGAAGCAAAAGAATTTGTAGAGAAGACAAATTGTGATGCCTTGGCTATTGCAGTCGGAACGATACACGGTAACTATATTGGTAAACCAAAAATATATCATGATCGCTTAAAAGAAATTGCAAAAGTAATTTCAGTTCCTCTTGTCTTACATGGAGGTTCTGGAAATACAGAAGAAGATTTTGTATTAGCGATCGATGAAGGAATATCAAAGATAAATATAAATACTGAAATATCAAATGCAGCAGTTAGGCAGTTAAAAGAAATATTTAAAAACGATTACTCTGGTCATTTTTCTGCTCTTTCCAATAGCATAAAAGAACCGATGCTTACAGTGATCAAAGAAAAAATGAGATTATTTTCCCGCGGTAAAATAGGTTCGGTCCTTAAAAAATAATTTTAATTAAATTGATTTTAATTCATTAATGTAAAATTATGCGTCATCAAAAGCACCTTGCATCATGTTAAAATGCTTGTATCTAAAGGGTTATATGATGAATTATTGGGACGTAAAGATATTGAATTTTACGGTAGATTTGAATCTTTAAAATTCGATAAAGATGATAATTTGGAGTAATCGATTTTTTAGTTGTTGATATAGGAGTCAACATGCGTATTCTGATTTTATGTATCGATTTGGGAACAACGGGATGTCATGCGGTTATTTTTGATGAAAAAGGCCAGCAAATTAGTAGATCTTATCAAGAGTATAAAAGCATCTATTTGCCATGTAGGTGGATTGACCATGACCCTAAAACATGGTTGCAAGCGGTAAAAAAAACAGTTAAAGAAGCTGTAAAAAAAATAGAACATGATAAAAATTGCATCTCTGCTGTTGCAGTCACATCTCAAAGAGCTACCGTTATTCCCGTTGATAAAAAAGGTAATCCTTTAGATAATGCCATATTGTGGCAAGATAAAAGGGCAACCGAAGAAACAAAGCATTTAATTAATGAATACGGTACAGAGAAAATATACAATATTACAGGGTTAAGGGTTGACCCCTATTTTACCTTACCAAAATTATTGTGGTTAAAAAAGAATAAAACTGAAACCTATAACCATTCCTTCCTTTTTCTTCCGGTACAGGACTTTATTATTCATTTCTTAACGGGCGAATTTAAAACTGATTGGACACAAGCTTCTAGAACCATGCTTTTTAATATTGACGAATTAAGGTGGGATAAAGACCTGATAAAAAGCGTTGGGATAGATTTTAACAAGTTACCAGAAGCTGTTCCACCTGGCTCAATCATCAGTACCGTCAATAGGGCCGCTTCGGATGAACTTGGTTTGCCAAAAGGGATTCCGGTTATTGCCGCAGGGGGAGACCAACAATGTGCTGCCATAGGACTAGGTGTAGTAAAAGCCGGTATAGTGGAAGTCAATACGGGTACAGGTTCTTTCGTTTTAGTCCATAGAGATAAGCCGGTAAAAGATCTTAATCAGCGCTTAATTTGTAGTGCTTCTTCAATTGCTGGTAAATGGGTACTGGAAGCCGCTATTTTCACCACCGGTTCAATTTATCGCTGGTTTAGAGATAATATTGGACAAGTTTCAGTAAAAAATCAAATAAAATCGAGAATTAATGCCTATCAAATAATGGATTCCGAAGCGGAAAAAGAACCCCTGGGAGCAAACGGTTTACTGTTGGTTCCGCATTTTGCTGCTTCGGCAGCCCCATATTGGAATCCAGAAGCACGTGGGATACTTTTTGGATTGTCATTAGGCCATAAACGTTCTTCAATCTTTAGGGCAATATTAGAAGGAATCGCATTTGAAATACAGAAAAATATTAGTATTATGGAAAGTTATACTGAGGAAATTAAAGAAGTTAGAATTAGTGGAGGATTAACTCGTTCTGAAATATTCAATCAAATTCAAGCTGATATTTACGGAAAAACTGTCATTAAAACGGATTATGAGGATGCTTCTATTCTAGGAGCAGCTGTGATAGCTGCAACTACTACAGGTCTTTATAATAATATAAATTTAGCTGTAGATAATATGGTTAGTGTAAATAATTTAAGCAGAAAAGAACCAAATATAGAAAATTATAAAGCATACAAGGAATTAGGTAAGATACATGATTCATTATATTGGTCTTTAGAAAAGGCAGGTATTTATAGTAAAATGAATAAAGCAATGGAGTTATTGTAGTCACACCACCATGATACAATTAGAATACTCTTGGAGAGGAGTTGTCTCATTTTAGGGTATTCTAAAAAATTATGGAGGTAAAGAAAATGGACAATATTGAGCATAAAATAGACCAGGCAATCATGGATTTAGCCTGGAAATTTATGTCTATGTTGAATATAAGAAAAAAGGTAATTTTATAGACATTTCTAAAAATATCAAGAAATATTTTAAAAGAAAAACAGGTCAAGGCTGCCTAATGGTTGAGAAAGAAAATGGACCCGATGAATATATAGATGATTTAAGGCAAGATATATTTGAGAGATTTAATAAATTACTTGAATTTCTATAATTTATGCGATTTCACTGAGGATCTTCTGGCGATATTTTACCATTAGTTCCTCTTGAATAAATAGAGGAACATCCCATTTATTAGTCAATTAATGTTTTGTATTTAATCTAGATAATAGAGAAGATGTACCAGTTCAATAATTCGGTGACTTTTAGCTTAACGGAAAACCTATGGAGTCTGAGGAGTTTCTTAACCAGATGATTAAAACTTTAGTTATTACTATAATAGATAGACGTTCTAAAGGTAGGTCTTGTAAAAGGGAAAATTAAACCATAGAAAAAATAGGATGTGTCTATTATTTTCCATAAAATGATAGGAGAGACACCTGACCTATTTGTGATGAGAGATTGCTTTTCCTCTGCCTATGCGCCTGCCTGTGCGTTGCACGCAGACAGGTTGCACGCAGACAGGTGCTGTCGTAGAGGTAACCTTTAGCAGGGATGACAGATAAGTATTGTGTTAGCTTGACATAGAGTAAAGATTTGGTATAAAATGATACTAATTATGGAAACTATATCTAAACAAAAGGCAATTCAAATTTTAATTCAAAAAAATATTAGCTTGTTGGATGTTAACACTGCCCAAAAAATCTTCTCCTTTCAGAACGATAATAGTCTTTATAAATTCCTGCAGAGATTAGAAAGGGCTGATATTTTAAAAAGGATTGTTAAAGGAAAATATTTATTTTCTTTAAAAGAAATTAACGATTATGAATTAGCCAACTTATTGCTTACTCCTTCTTACCTTTCTTTAGAGAGTGCTCTTTCTTTCTATGGGATATTAGCTCAATTTCCCTATACTATTACTTCGGTTACTCCTCTAAAAACCAAGAAGATTATCTATAATGAAAAGGAATTTGAATTTGCCCATCTGAAAAAGGAGTATTTTTTCGGTTATGTAAAAAAAGATAATTTTTTAATTGCCCTTCCTGAAAAAGCTCTTTTAGATGAGCTTTATTTTATTTCAAAAGGCTTAATAAGGATATCCTTGGATGAATTGAATTTATCTATAATTAAAAAAGAAAAGTTGAAAAGAATGATGAAATATTATAATTTTTTACCTTTAAAGAATTTGGTGAAAAAATATGTTAAGTAAAGAACAGATGCAAATTTGTGAGGCTTTAAATTTAAAGAAGAAAGCTTTCATATCTTTAGTAGGTGCAGGAGGGAAGAGTACTCTTTTTAATCGATTGGCTGAGGAGCTGGTTTTTAAAAATAAACGGATAATTTTAACTACTACTACTAAAATGTTTAGTCGGCAGTTATTCCCTTTTATAAAAAAGGGAAACCTAATCGAAGCCGATGATGAAAAAGTTATGGAAGAGAATATTAAAAAATGCTTTTATCAGGATAAAAACAGAGGAATAGTACTTATTCATTATCGTATAAAAGAAAAAGAAGAAGAAAAAATATCCGGTCCCGCACCTTTTTATTTAGATAAATGGTGGAAAGAGAAATTAGCAGATTATTTTTTAGTAGAAGCCGATGGGGCAGCTGGGAGGCCGGTAAAGGCACCCGCTTCTCATGAGCCGGTAATTCCTTCTTCAACTACAGATCTAGTTGGAGTGATTGGCATGGATGCCCTGGGTCTTCCTTTGCAGGAAGAAAATGTTTTTCGTTCAGAGATTTTTTCCCAGCTAACCGGATTAAAATTAGGAGAAAAGATTGGAATAGAGGCCTTATCCCTTTTAATTTGCCATCCCCAAGGTTTGTTTAAAGGAGCCCCTCCGGGTTGCCGCCGTCATCTTTTTATTAATAAAGTAGAAGATTCCAAAGGCATAAAAATGGCTGAAGAATTAATTTTTGAAGTTTTAAAAATCTGTCACCGGAGAATTAGTGATATAATTATAGGAGCTGCAGGCCAGAAGGAAGTGGTGATGGAGTTGATAAAAGAGGAAAAAACATTGTGATTTACGGAATAATTTTAGCGGCAGGGGAAGGTAAAAGGATGGGGAAAGTAAAATTAACTCTTCCTCTGGGTGATAAACAGCTGATAGAATGGGTATTGCAAGCAGCAAAGTTAACTCCTTTAGATAAATATTTTTTAGTGGTTCGCCCTGAGGATAAAGAAATGATTAAGACAGGTGAGAAGTGGGGAGCTGAAATTGTGCTTAATCCTGAATACAGGTCTGGGATGAGCAGTTCTATAAGAAAAGCACTTTATCAGATTTCTTCTGAGGTGGTAGAGGGATTTTTTATTCTTTTAGGTGATCAACCCTTAATTAATCCCTCTATATTATATAAGATGCTTAAAGTTTTTACTCCGGGTAAAAGAGAGATAGTAGTTCCTTTTTATAAAGATAAGCAAGGAAATCCGGTGTTTTTTGATGGTTATTGGAAGGATGAGTTGATGAAACTTTCCGGTGATGTAGGAGGGAGAGTTTTAATTAAAGCTCATCCTGAGAGAATAAAAAGGTTTAAAATATCAGATGAGTCCATATTATTAGATATTGACCGGGAAGAAGATTACGAGAAGATAAAAGGTATCTTTAACTCTCTTCATAAAAGAGGAAAGATTTAAATAAGATGAACAATATGTTAGTAATTATCCGAGGAGGAGGAGATCTGGCTACCGGTGTGGCGGTGAGACTTTTTCGAGCCGGGTTTTTCGTAATGATTTTAGAAGTAGAACATCCTACGGTTATCCGTCTCCCTGTTTCCTTTGCTCGAGCAGTTTACGAAGGTGAAGCTATGGTAGAAGAGATGGAAGCTGTTTTGATTCCTTCCTGGGAAAAAGCGGAAGATGTCATTAAACAGGGGAAAGTCCCGGTTTTGGTAGACCCGAAAGGTTACTGTATTGAAAAACTTTCTCCTGCTGTCTTGGTAGATGCGATTTTAGCTAAACGTAATTTGGGAACTGCCATAGACCAGGCACCACTGGTCATTGGCTTAGGACCGGGATTTACTGCCGGGGAAGATGTTGATGTAGTAATAGAAACTGAGCGAGGACATAACCTGGGGAGAGTTTACTATCAAGGACAGGCTGTACCTGATACCGGTGTGCCTGGAGAAGTAGGGGGAGAATCGAAGAGAAGACTGTTACGAGCTCCGGCTGATGGTAAAATTATTCCCTTACATAAAATAGGCGATCTGGTTAAAGAAGGAGAGCTAATTGCAGAGGTTGAGGGAATTCCTCTGAAAGCAGAAATATCCGGTGTCCTGCGAGGATTAATTTATCCTCAAAGTTGGGTTGCAAGAGGTATGAAAATAGGAGATATTGACCCCCGAGGGATAAGAGAATACTGCTTTACGGTTTCTGATAAAGCTCGTTCCTTAGGGGGAGCAGTTTTAGAGGCAATCTGCACTTATCTGAATAAAAGATAATAAAGTAAAAAATTTTTTACATTTCGTTATATTTATATTAGAATAACGATTAGATTATAAGATAAAATTTTATCAAAGGAGAGGGGAGAGATGACTGAAATTTTAAGAGAAGCTTTAAAGAGAGTAAATAGCGGGGAAACCATTGCTTTGGTTACCGTAATAGAGACCAAGGGGTCAACACCAAGGGAAGTAGGTGCAAAGATGTTAGTGAATAAGGATAGTTCAATAGCTGGTACTATAGGAGGCGGGATAACCGAAGCCAGAGTAATTGAAGAGGCACAACAGGCCCTAAGGGAGGGAAAGGGACGGTTCCTTACTTATCATTTAACCAAAGAAGAGGCTGCCTTGGATGAAGGAGCTATTTGTGGTGGGGATATGAAAATATTTATAGATATCCTGCAACCAAAAGAAGAAGTATTAATTTTTGGGGCAGGCCATATTGCGGTTTATGTTTCTAAATTAATGAAAATGATAGGGTTTAAGGTGACTATTATCGACGACCGAAAAGAGTTTGCTAATCAAGAAAGATTTCCGGAAGCAGATGAAATAATAGCAGAAGACATAGAAAAAGCCTTAACTCATCTGAAGATAGCTCCTTTCACCTATATCATTATAGTGACCAGAGGGCATTTAAAAGATAAAGAAGTTTTAGCTTCGGTTATCAGGTCAAGTGCTGCCTATATAGGGATGATTGGTAGTCGTAAGAAAAACGCAACTGTCTTTCAATATTTAGAAGAACAGGGAGTATTAAAAGAAGAGCTGGACAAAGTTCATGCTCCTATCGGAATTGGTATAAATGCTCAAACTCCTGAGGAGATCGCGGTAAGCATTGTAGCTGAGATTATTCAGGTGAGAAGAAAAAAATATACTAAAAAGTAAAATGTAATATGTAATGAATAATATGCAGGGGCAGACCTTGTGTCTGCCCCTGCATATTATTTAAAGAAACCCAGCTATAATAATATTAAGGTTAAATTACAGGAAGTGATGATATTGAAATTGAATTACAAAATATGGATAGAAAAAGATGGAGAGAAGGTCTTTGGTGATGGACCTTTAGATATTCTTCATCGGGTAGAAAGGACTGGCTCGTTAAGACAGGCAGCAGCAGAAATAAATATGTCCTATTCTCAGGCCTGGAATTTAATAAAAGATTTAGAGGAGAGATTAGGATTTAAGTTATTAGAAAGGAAGATAGGAGGAGAAGGTGGTGGAGGGTCACAACTTACTGAGCAGGCCAGAGATTTGATGATGAAATTTGAAATATTTCGCCATAAAGCTCAAGAGAGTTTAAATTTGCTTTATAAAGAAGTGTTTTAAGAAAGATAATTTTTTTGTTTTTAGGTTATACAAATAAAAGTATAACCATAAAATAAGACTTCTTAGGATAGATAATTTTTAAAGCTGTATAAATGGGAAAGAGATTAAAGGTGGGGGTGTTATTTAAAATATTATGAAAAAGATAGTGGTTGAAAAAGCGGTAGGGATGATTTTGTGTCATGATATTACCCAAATTGTCCCGGGAAAATTTAAAGGAAGGGCCTTTAAGAAAGGACATATTATCCAAAAAGAAGATGTAGGAAAATTATTGGAATTAGGGAAAGAACAGATATATATATGGGAACCGAAAGCCGGCGAAATTCATGAGGATGAGGCAGCCCTTCGTATAGCCCGAGCAATCTCAGGGGAGAATATAGAGTATGATGAACCTAAAGAAGGGAAATCTACTTTAAAATCGAAAGAGAGAGGATTGTTAAAGATTAATTCTAAACTTTTATATCAATTAAACTCTATTAAAGATATTTCCATAGCTTCTCTTCCGCAGAATTTTATTGTTGAAAGAGGTCAAAGATTAGCGGGGGTAAGGATTATTCCCCTGACTACCAAAGAAAAAAATTTAATTCAGATGGAAGATTTATGTCAGAAAAAAGGGAAGGTCTTTGAAATTAAAAAATATAAAAAATTAAAAGCTGCCCAGATAACTACTGGTAATGAAATATATAAAAAAAGAATTCAAGATAAATTTGGTCCAGTAGTGAGTAAAAAATTAGAATTTTTTCAAACCCAATATCTTGGCCAAACTTTTTGTCCGGATAATATAGAAGAGATTAAAAAGGCAATTTTACATTATAAACAGCAAGAAGCTGATTTAATAATACTGACTGGCGGGATGTCCATAGACCCTGATGACCTTACTCCCGGGGCGATAAGAGAGAGCGGGGCAAAAGTAGTAACTTATGGTATTCCGGTTCAACCGGGAAATATGTTTATGATGGCTTACCTGGGGGAGACTGTCTTATTAGGGGTACCCGGTTGTGCTATGTATCATAAAACTACTATTTTAGATGTGGTATTGCCTCGGATTTTTATTGGAGAAATTTTAACTAAAGAAGATTTTATAATAATGGGAGAAGGTGGATTTTGTTTAAACTGTGAAGTTTGTCGTTATCCCAATTGTTTTTTCTGTCGGTGAAATAAAAAGGAGAGGGAAAAAAATGGATTTTTATGAGGATATAAAAGAAAGATTTTTTAATCTAATTAAAGATAAAAACCTAATGTCTTTAAAAGTACAAATAGTAAGTGCTAGACCATTAACACCACAAGAGGTAATCGGAAAGCCAGAAAGAGATGACTTTCCTTTATTAAAGGGAAAAGAAGTAATGATTCAAGCAAATTTTAAAGGAAGTTTAGGTCAAGCCTTTACTGATATGCCGGGAAATTATAGTGGTACCCTGAAGGATATTTTCGATATGTCCTTAGATAATAATTTTGAGAGAGCCGTTTTTGTTTCTACTTTAAATGCTGTTTTGCGATACCTACATTATATTTCTAAGACAGTTCACTGCCGAGATAAAGAACCAGGAGATTGTGCTGCTCACCTGGTAGATTATATCCAAGAGCGTTTTAGTAATCCCCGTATTGCTTTTATTGGAATGCAGCCGGCGATGCTTGAGGCCTTAGTATCTCAATTTGAAATTAGAGTAGTAGATTTAGATCTAGATAACGTGGGGCAAAAAAAATGTGGGGTATTAATAGAGGATGTTTCTTACACCAAAGAAATCATAAACTGGGCTGATCTAATTATTGCTACTGGAACCACTGCAGTTAATAATACCTTATCTTCACTCTTACTAAATAAGCCGATTATCTTTTATGGAGTTACCATTACTGGCCTTGCTTATCTAAATGGCTATGAACAATATTGTTTTTGTGGCCATTAGAAGTTTTTGATATTACCAGAAATTAGGAGGATATATATAAATGAAGAAATTATTTGTTTTATTATTAATAGGATTTTTAATCTTGATTTCCTTGGGCGAAGGTGCCGCACAAGAAGAGACTCCTCTGGGTATGGCGGTAGAATTTACGGACCATGCCGCTTGTGCCTATATAAGCCAGGATAAAGGTTGGTTTAAAGAAGAAGGGCTCAACTTAACTACTTATGAGAGTTATGAGACTGGTATGGCTTTAGCTGCTGCTTTAGCTCGGGGAGATATTCAGGTTGCCTATATGTGTCTGGTGCCGGCTATAGATGTCTTTGCTAATGCTAAAGTACCAATAAAGATAATTGCGGGGACCCATAAATATGGTTATGGTTTAGTAGTTAATCCTGATAAAGTAAAAACAATTCAGGATTTAGAAAAGCCAGATATTCGCCTTGGGTGTGTTAGAGAAGGTGGGGCAGTAGATGTACTTCTTCACAAAATTATAGATAAATATAATTTAAAGGAAGAAAAAATAATAAGTAATATCCGTCGAATGAGTCCACCAAAACAAATTTTAGCTATTCAATCAGGGCAATTAGACGCTGCTTTTCTACCCGAACAATGGTCTACTATGGCTGAGGAATTTGGTTTTAGTATGTTGTTGATGAGCCAGGAGGTCTGGCCTGGAATGCAAGGGAGTGTTCTGGTGGTAAAGGAAGAATTGATAAAGAATCATCCTGAGGTCGTTGAAAAATTAGTAAAGATATCACAAAAGGCGACCGATTGGATTAATCAACATCCTCAGGAAGCTGCAGAAGTTATGGCTCGGCAATTACAGAAAGCCGGTGGAAGTCTTTTTCCAGTTGAGGATGCTGACCTGGTTTCTAAGATAGAAATTACTGCTGAGGTTTTATTAAAGTCTATGAATAGGTTAGAATACACTACCGATATTGACCCCGTGGTAGTTCAGGAAGCAATAGATTATGTCGCTCAATTAGGTTACATTAAGAGCAGCTTTAATGCGGGAGATATTTTAGATTTGAGTTTTATAGAGGAATGAAAAGATATAAAATATTTAAATTAAAATGGGAGATAATCCCCATTATTATATTTCTGGGAATATGGGAGATAATTGCTCGCATAAACTTAATCTCTGGTCATTTTTTCTTTCCTCCCTTTTCTACTGTAGTAACAGAATTTTGGTATCTAACCGTTAGCGGAGTATTAGGGCCTAATTTTCTAAGCAGTCTAATTAGAGTTCTTATCGGTTTTTCTGCCGGCTCTATTGCCGGGCTATTGATGGGAATTATAATGGGGTGGAGTGAGGTGACCAACAAAGCATTAAGTCCAATAATCAGTCTAATTTATCCTATTCCAGCCTTAGGCTGGCTCCCTTTATTGATGTTATGGTTTGGAATTGGTGAAATCTTACCAATTGCTATAATATTTATCTGCTCCTTTTTCCCTATCCTTTATAATACAGTTACCGGAATTAAAAACGTAGGCAAAAATTACATCTTTGTGGCCAGGATATTAGGTGCTTCTGACCTAAAAATTTTAAGTACAGTGGTCATTCCCCTTGCTTTGCCCAATATTTTTACCGGATTGAAATTGGAATCAGGGATGGCCTGGCGAGTGATAATAGCGGCAGAGATGGTAGCTATCCCTACCGGGATTGGTGCACTGATGATGAAGGCCGAGAGCCTTATCCGTATAGACATTATTATAGTCTGTCTAATGGTTTTGGGGATAATGTGTCTTTCTTTTGAGAAATTCTTTGCTTTCTTAGAAAAGAAGCTGACTTATCGATGGAGGTAATATGTCATCTATTAAGCTTAAAAATATTTCTAAATATGTTTGTAAAAATATTAACTTAGAAATATTTGATAAAGAGTTATTGGTATTATTGGGACCGAATGGGGCTGGAAAAAGCACTTTGTTAAATGTTATTGCCGGGTTAGTCGACTATGAGGGGTCTGTATTTTTTGATAATAAGCCAATAGACAGGTTGCCCGCTAATAAGAGGAGAATAGGTTACTTATTCCAAGAATTGAATTTGTTTCCTCATTTCGATGTAGCTGCTAATATTGCCTATGGTTTGAGAATTCAAAAACAATCTCAAGACGAAATAAGGACAAGAGTTGGAGAGCTGCTTCAAATAATGAAGATAAAACACTTATCCTCTCGTTATCCCAAAGAATTGAGCGGGGGTGAGAAACAGAGAGTGGCTTTAGCCCGAGCCTTAGCTAATTCTCCTCGTATTTTACTTCTTGATGAACCGATGAAAAGTTTGGATTATCGTACTTCTAAATATCTCAGGACTGAATTTAAAATACTACAGAAGAAATTGGGCATTACTACCATTTATGTTACCCATAATTTTTATGAGGCAGAAGAAATGGCAGAAAGGATTGCTGTGCTTGATAAAGGCAGAGTAGAGCAAATAGGGTCTCCTAAGGAAATATTTTTTCATCCCACAGAGGCGGTTAATGATTTTATTGGGGCACCTAATATTTTAACCTGTGATTATTGTAATAGGTTAAGTTTTGGGTTGATAGAGGTAAAATGTGGTGATATTTCTCTGGTAGTTTCCAGTGAAAGAGGGAAAATAAAGAAGGTGGCGATTTTACCGGAAGATATCTATCTTTCTGATACCAGACCTCCCGGGCCTGATGTAAACAGGGTCCAAGGAAAATTAACTGAAATTGAGGAATCATCTTCTACGGTCTGCTGCACGGTTATAATCGGAAAAAATTCTTTGAAGGTAAAGCTGCCTCAGGAGATATTTACCAGCATGAATTTAAATATCGGTGATGAATTGTGGTTGATTTTAGCTCCAAGGAAATTAAAAGCGGTTACCGATGAAGAGTAATTTATATTAAAAAAGTCGATAAAATTAATTTAAATAAAAAAATATATTTTTTTTGAAAAAAAAGAAGGATTTTTCAAAAAAGTGTGGTATAGTATAAGTAAGGTTATAAAATGGAACATTTTTCCATATTATGGAACAATATAAAAAAGTTAAGAACAGATGAAATCATTAAGAAAAACAATAGATATTTTAGATTATTTAAGTGATGTAAATAGAGACGTGGGAATAACCGAACTGAGTTTAAAATTAAATTTGCCCAAGAGCACGGTTCATAGAATATTAAAAGATTTATTAGAATATTCTATCGTTGAGCAAGAAAAAGATACTTCAAAGTATAGAATGGGGTTACGTTTACTTAAATATTCAAATTCGCTTTTAAGGTCTTTTGATCTTAGACAAATTGCTAAACCTATTTTGAAAAAGATTTGTAATGAAACGGGAGAAACTACTTTTTTAACTGTCTGGAAAAATAACCAAGGGTTTTGTATAGATTCAATTTTTTCTAGTCAAAATATAAATACTAATCTTTTTGTGGAAATAGGCCGGGAAATGCCTTTTCATTGTACTGCCAGTTCAAAAGTAATTTTAGCTAATCAGCCGATAGAAGATATTAAAAGAATTATTAGCAAAGAACCTCTCTTAAGGTATACTCCAAATACCATTACCGAGCCTAAAAAATTATTAGAACATTTATTGGAAATAAAAAATATGGGTTTTGCAATTTGTGATGAAGAACTTGAA
Source organism: Atribacterota bacterium (assembly GCA_038203565.1). GTDB lineage: Bacteria > Atribacterota > Phoenicimicrobiia > Phoenicimicrobiales > Phoenicimicrobiaceae > Sediminicultor. The sequence goes on along the minus strand of JBBRDV010000018.1, from coordinate 281 downwards.
GAAGGAATAAAAGCAATTGCTGCTCCTATAAAAAATATTAAGGGAAAAACGATAGCCAGTATTACCATAACCGGATTAACCCAAAGATTGAATTCAAATAATATGGAAAGACTTATTAAAATTGTTACCGATGCAGCTACAGAAATATCTAAAAGGTTAGGCTATAATAAATTTATTGAAAAATGAATTGGTATAATTAAATTGATATAATTAAAGGGAACTTTGTTTAATTTAAAATATATATTTGTAAATTAGGAGGAAGAAAACAAAAGATGGCAAAA
>JBBRDV010000017.1:0-23038 GCA_038203565.1 Atribacterota bacterium | reverse complement strand
ACATGGGGTCAGGTCTCAACATTTGACATAACTTATTTTTTTTCATTATTTAGGAATAAGTTATGTCAAATGTTGAGACCTGACCCCATGTGCACCCATATGCATTTAAAAAACTTTTACAAATAAATTGGAAGCAACTAAATCTCTCCTGCTTTGTGTCTTCTTAGGAAACTGTATCCCTTGAACATGAATATTTATTTCATTAATATCTGTACCTAATTTTTCCCTTAAACCTTCTTTGACCCTATTCTGAATATCCCAGGCTATATCTGGTATCCTTACTCCATACTTTATAATAATATATAAATTTATCAAAGGTTTATTATCTTTTATCTCTACTTTTATAGTACGGGAAGTTTCTTCTATTCTATTTTCGCTTGTATCTCCCCTTAACATATCGGTTATTTCTTTTATAATTGTCTTTCTGCTCCCGACCACACCTTTAACATCAGCCAAATTTAAACTAACAATACTCCCGATTGTTTCTTCGGTAACATTTATTTCTCCCAGATCAGTTTTAATAGTTTGCATTGATTGTCACTCCTATTTCATACATCGTATAACGGATAGTAAGATTATCAAAACACTTATTTTATAGAATCTATTTTTTTATTCTTTTTCTTTTTTCTTCACTATATACTATATACTATTTTTGTTCTCTTTCTATGTATCTTTTATCCCTGGTGTCTATTTTAATTATATCCCCTTCTTTTATAAACAAAGGAACTTGAATGATTACTCCGCTCTCTAAAGCAGCCGGTTTCAGGGCACCGTACACCGTATTCCCCTTTACACCAGGTACGGTTTTAATCACTTTTAAACTCATAAAATTTGGTAATTCAACACCAATCAGTTCTTCTTTATAGAATGTAACATCCACATCATTGCCTTCTTTTAATAAATCGGTTATTTCGCTTATCTGTTCTTTAGATAAGGAAATTTGCTCATAATTTTCCTTATTCATAAAACAATAATTATTACCATCATTATATAGATACTGCATAGTTTTTTTATCAATTATAGCTTGCTCCATTTTTTCGCCTGCTCTGAATGTTTTGTCGGTAACAAGCCCGGTTTTTACATTTTTAAACTTAGTCCTTACGAAAGCACCACCCTTACCGGGTTTTACGTGTTGAAAATCCACAATACTGTATATTTCACCATCTATTTCGATAGTTAAACCTTTTTTAAAATCGCTGGTAGAAATCAAGATAAAACCTCCCTTTCGTTTGAATCTTTACTTCCTTTTTATAAGAATCTTTCGCAAAAACTTTCTACTTCTTTTCTTACTTCGTCTTTTATTTTCTGATTTTCCGTATCAATAAGGACTCTGTTCATCATTTCGGCTATTACACTCATATCTTTTTCTTTCATCCCCCGGGTAGTCACTGCCGGAGTTCCGATTCTTATTCCACTGGTAACCATAGGCTTTTGAGGATCAAAAGGAACAGAATTTTTATTTACGGTAATCCCGGCTTCTTCCAAAGCTTTCTCTGCCTGCTTTCCGGTAATCCCTTTATTTCTTAAATCTACTAACATCAAGTGATTATCAGTTCCACCGGATACTAAATTATAATCTAATTCTACTAATTTTTTAGCTAAAGCTTTAGCATTTATAATAATTTGTTTCTGATAGTTTATAAATTCTGGCGTCATTGCTTGCTTAAAACAGACCGCTTTAGCTGCTATAACGTGCATTAATGGGCCGCCTTGAATCCCTGGGAATATTGTTTTGTCAATTACTTTACTATACTCTTCTTTACACAGAATTAATCCGCCTCTCGGTCCTCTTAAGGTTTTGTGAGTAGTTGTGGTTACAAAATGGCAATAAGGTACAGCACTTTGATGAAGACCCGCTACAATCAATCCGGCGATGTGAGCAATGTCAGCCATTAAATAGGCTCCAACTTCATCCGCAATAGACCTAAATACTGAGAAATCTATCTCGCGTGGATAGGCACTCGCTCCGGCTATAATAAATTTTGGTTTATTTTTTATAGCCAAATCTCTTAAGTTATCATAATCTATTCGTCCGGTATCTTTCCCCACTCCATAGGGAATAATATTAAAGAATCTACCAGAAAAATTTACCGGGCTCCCATGAGTAAGATGGCCGCCATGAGAAAGATTCATAGCTAAAATAGTATCCCCTACCTCTAAAGCACTGAAATAAACAGCCATATTTGCCTGTGAACCGGAATGAGGCTGAACATTAGCATGTTCGGCCTTAAATATATTTTTAGCCCTTTCGATAGCTAAATTTTCTATAATATCGATGTATTTGCAACCACCATAATATTTCTTCCCGGGATAGCCCTCAGCATATTTATTGGTCAAAACTGAACCCTGGGCTTCTAATACTTCCGGCGAAACAAAATTTTCTGAAGCAATTAATTCTATGGTATATTTTTGACGATTCTCTTCATTTTTTATGGCTTCAAATATTTCTGGATCTACTTTCCTTAAATTACTCATACCTTCCCTCCAAATTATTTATTACTATTTATATTTTTGTAGAGATCGGATTTATCCGACCCGTCCTGGCATTTTTTAAAGATTTAATATTTTAGGAAACCAGGTTAATATTTCATAACCTTCTTCAGTTATCAGAACCGAATCTTCAATCCTAACTCCGCCAACTTCGGGTAAATATATTCCAGGTTCAATGGTAATTACCATTCCGGGTAATAAGACTGTGTTATCACTGAAAGAAACTCGCGGTAATTCGTGAATATCCAACCCTACTCCATGACCCAAATTATGGCCAAAATATTCTCCATAACCCCTATTTATAATTATATTCCTGGCTATAGAATCTACTTCTTTGCACTTTACACCAGGCTTTAAAAATTCAAGGGCTTTATTTTGTGCCTCCAAGACAATAGAAAATATCTCCTTTTGTTTAGCGTTTTCCTTTCCCATAATTATAGTACGGGTTAGGTCAGAATTATAGTTCTGATAATTCGCTCCCACATCAATAATTATAAGTTCTCCTTCGATAATCTTTTTTTCAGAAGGTTTTCCGTGAACCAAAGATGATCTTTCACCTGAAACCACAATAATATCGAAGGCTTCTTTCTGGGCGCCTTTTTTTCTCATAGTATAAGCTAACTCAGAGGCAATATCAAGCTCTCTCATGCCCGGTTTTATTAACTCAAACACATCCTTTAAACTTTCCGTGGTTATCTGAGCTGCTTTCTTTATTTTAATAATTTCTTCCTTATCTTTAATCATTCTTAGCAGTTCTATTATATCTTCAGTGGGTAGAAATTCTATAGATTCAAAACTATCAGAATATTTCCTATAGTCAGTATAGCTTAAATTATTACTTTCAAAGGCAATTCTTTTAATCTTACTTTGGGCTAATATCTTTTTTAATGCTAATATCCGTGCATTCTTTTTGTTCGGTTCTTCAGTTAAGATTTTGAAATCAGGACTTTCTTTTTGAGCTTGTTCAGTATAACGTGAATCAGTTAGCAAATAATTTTTACCGTTTGTCCCAATCAAAGCAAATCCTTCTCCATCAAATCCAGTTAAATAACTTAAGTTTTTTAGGTCAGTAACTAAAAACCCTTCGATTTCTTTGTTTTCTTTTTCTATTTTTTCTCTAAATACTTTCAATCTTTCTTTAATCAAGATTAATCCCTCCCCTTCCATATTTTTTATTATTTTTTAATCTCTCCGGCTAAATCATATTCGGAAGCTTCTGTCACTTTCACTTTTATGAATTTTCCAACTTCAGTCTTATCTCCTCTTATTACAACTTTTCCATCTACCTCTGGAGCATCTCCTTTAGTTCGTCCAACGGCAATCTTCGGCTTACCCGATTTTATTTCATCAATCAGTACTTCTATTTCTTTTCCTATGTAAAAACTATTTATTTCTTTTGAAATCGACTGCTGAGTTAACATTAATTTTTTCAGGCGTTCCTTCTTAATTCGCATGGAAATTTGTTGGGGAAGGTCATAAGCCGGAGTTCCCTCTTCCTGGGAAAAAATAAAAGCTCCTAACCTTTCAAATCGATATTTTTTCAAAAAATTCAATAATTCTTCAAAATCCTGATCGCTTTCACCGGGGAATCCCACCATAAAAGTAGTTCGCAAAGTTAAATTCGAAATTCTATCTCTTAATTTATTAATTAACGAAATAACATATCTTTTTTTTATCGGCCTATTCATTTTATCTAGTATTTTATCACTTATGTGCTGTAAAGGTAAATCCAAATAGGGGCATATCTTGGGATAATTGGCTATCACTTCAATTAATTTATCATTATAATGAGCAGGATGAGTGTATAAAAGTCTTATCCATTGCAAATTATTTAATTCGAGAAGAGAAAGTTTTTTTAACAATTCAGCTAATTTATATTCTCCATAGAGGTCGATTCCGTATAAAGTTGTATCTTGACCAATTAAAATTATTTCGGAAAGATTTTGCTTTTCAGAAATTATTTTTACTTCTTCGATTATATCTTCCATCTTTCTACTGCGATGATTTCCTCTGATTTGAGGTATCAGGCAATAGGAACAATTATTTTGACAGCCTTCGGAGATTTTAATGTAGGCATAATGCTGGGGGGTTAAAATAGTTCGAGGAGTATTATGGTTATAAAGAAATTTAGGCTCAGTACGTACTTTATAGATTTGTTCACCTTGCAAAACACTTTTTATTATATTATCAATTTCTAATAAATCTCCTACTCCTAAAAAGGCATCCACTTCAGGAAGTTCTTGACTTAAATTATCATCTTTATATCTCTGAGGAAGGCATCCGGTTACTATTATATGTTTTATCTTTCCTTCTTTTTTTAACTTTACCAAATTAAGAATTTCCTCAATGGATTCTTCTACGGCATCTCTTATGAAACTGCAGGTATTTATAATCACTATATCTGAATGATCAATCTTCTCACTTATTTGGTATCCTTTTTCTCTTAATGTCCCACAAATTACCTCAGTATCGACAAAGTTTTTAGGACAGCCTAAAGATTTGATTCCAATTTGCATATTCTTTAATTATCCTCTCCATTAACGGAAAAATCTGTTCTTCTGTTTATTCTCCATGTCAATTGCTTTTACGTGTCCTGCTACAACTTCAGGCGGGCTCAGCTTAACTAAACTAATTAAACACAAAATTCCGATAATAATGTCTTCAAAATATCCTAAAAATGGAACCAAAAAATCTGGGATTAAATCATAAGGAGATATTATGTAGGCAATTGCTCCATATACCATTAATTTTAAATAAAAGGGAACTCTCCTATCTTTAAGCAATCTTAAGGATAATTTTATAAAATTAGGTATATGAAATATTATTCTGGCTAAATATAACTGTTTTTTTAATTTATTATACGGGTCTTTCTCTTCAGACATATATTTAATTCTCTTTCTTTCCCATAAAAGGAGTAAACTCTTTTTATTTTATTCAAAAATATAAATCTTTTACTTCTCCTTTTTTAAAATATAAACTAAAACTAAATTTCTCTTTCCCTTTATCTTCAACTCTCGGGGAGAAGAAATTATAAAATTAGCTTTAATTCTATGGAAAGTTTTCTCACCGATTAATATTTTCCCTGGAGTTGCATTTTCTTGCAGACGAGAGGCTAAATTTACCGTATCTCCAATTACTGTGAATTCTTTTCTTGAAGCTGAACCAATCTCACCGGAGATACATAAACCGGTATTTATTCCGATTCTTGCCTTTAAACTTATTAATTTGTTATCAATTTTTATCTTTCCATTTTTTTCTATGGATTTCATTATCTCTAAACTTACTCTTGCTGCTCTTTCTGGATCATCTCTATGGTTAAAAGGTATGCCAAAGGTAACCATTAATCCATCACCTAAAAATTTATTGATACAACCATCGTATTTCTCTATTATCCCAACAATAGGTTTGAATATATTATTTATAATTTCGATGGTCTTCTCTGGGTCCAACTGATCAGCAAGTTCAGTAAATCCTTTTATATCTACAAACATTATAGTAGCTTCGCTTTGTTCACTGGGCAAGCTTCCCTTCCCTTCTAATATTCGGGAAGTCACTGCCTTAGGGACATAGGGTTTAAATAATTCTAATATATTATTTGGTTTTTTCTCTTTCATTTCTTCTTTTTCCATTTTAAATATTATAACAAAGACAAGAAGAGAAATAAAGAATCAATATAAAAAGGGGACGGGCTACTTTTTGCAAAGAATAAATGCAAAAACTAGCCCGTCCACTTTTTTTCTACCATTTATTATTTTATCCTGGGTATGCCAAGGTCTTTACAAATCTTTATTGCTAAAATATCTCTAATCTCATTATGTCTTGGAATTGCTGATCTCTTATTCAATGTAGGATTATGCCACCAAGAATGATTTTTACCTTCTCTTAAAAATTCGCAACCATTATCGCGAAGATATTTCAGTAATTCTTTTCTTTTCATATAGCAATTTGTTCTTCTCTGTAATCGTTGCCTACTGTGAGTAGAGCATCATGTCTATTGAATTCTAAAGCCTCTTTTAAAGTAGTTTTTAAACTTTCTAATAATTTCTCATGGGTTCGCTCTTGACAATTAACTCCGGGAATTTCTATTATCCAACCAATCCACCAATTTCCATCTTTTTTTGTAACAGCAGTATATAAATTATTCATATGCACCTCTATATAAGTTTAATAATTATTTATTTTTTTAAGTAATTCACAATTTAAGGAATTTATGATAAACAAAGAATTATTAATATTATAACAAAAGGATGAAAATAAATAAAGAAAATACTGTGCGTTCTATTTTAAAATGTCGATAACTGGTTCTTTGTGTTGTATACACAGCCATTTCCACAATGGAATTATTTTTATTTTTGTATTTCCTATTTCTTTTTGCATATCTTCATCTTCAGTAATAATAGTTAAATACTTTATTTTAAATTCATCTTTAGCCATCAATAAACTTTCAATCTCTCTATCTAAGGTTTTTTTATCATTCAAATTATACGAAACCTGGATAGCTTCTTCTATATCTAATCCTCTCTTTATTAAAAAATCAACTTCTTTTCCTTTTTTCGATTTCCAATAGTAAATTTCTTTATTTCTTCTTTTTAATTCCAAAAATACCAGATTTTCATAAATATGTCCTATGTTCTCTGAAAATTTGAAGGATATAGAATTTCCTAAGGCAATATCAATAATATAGATTTTAGAGGGATTGTAAATTTGCCGCTTAATAGAATAGTCAAACAAGTTGATTTGAAAAAATAAAAACACCTCTTCTAAGATTTCCAAATAACTCTTTACAGTATTAATGCTCTTTACTCCTATCAAAGAAAGCAATTTGTTATAACTATGGATTGATCCGAGATTAGAAGCCAGGAACAAACATAATTCCCGTATTTCTTTTATCTTTTTTATAGAATATCTGGGCAGGATATCTCGATAGATTATATCCTTAAAATATTGTTCCAAGAGAGTTGGGTCGTTAATTTTTACTATCTCGGGATAACCACCTAATTTTAGATATTCTTGAAAGAAACTTTTTATTATTGCTCTTTTCTCGGTTTGATAAAAATCATTTTCCTCTAATCGATAATTTTTAAAGACCATAAATTCCCTGAATGAAAAAGGGAAATTAGTTATTACTCTATTCCTTCCGGTTAAAGCTGTAGATATTTCAGACCTTAATAAACTGACATTAGAACCGGTGATAAATATCTTAATGTTTTCATTTTCATATAACCTATTTACCCATCTTTCCCAGCCGGCTACATTTTGAATTTCATCTAAAAAGAAATATTGCCTGCCAGTAGGTTTGTTTATTTGAAGAAAAAGTTCGTAAATTTGAGCAAAATCACCAGTATTAAATTCAATAAATCTTTCATCTTCAAAATTTAGGTAAAGAATGTTAGAAGGATGAACTTGATATTTCTTTGTAAGGTCATCACAAATCAATTTCATTAAAGAAGATTTACCACCTCTTCTTGGGCCGGTAATCATCACCACTTCTTTAAATTTAATAAATGTTTCTATGTTATCTTGAACTTCTCTTCTAATTAAATCAGTTCTATTGGTAAGAAAACTTTTTTTATACTCAATTAATAATTCTTTTAATTTGTTTTTATCCATTTTGGTTCACCTAATATAATATATTGCATTTCCATTATAATATATAAGATAATATATTGCAAATCAGATGATATATTACATTTCTTCTTCTCCATTCGTAATCTCACAACTTTACCGTAATGAATTAGCAGCGCCTTACCAAAGAAAATTTCCATATTTTTCCGCTCCCCTCGGAGGGAGAGGGCCTGCCCTGTGTAGTAGAGGAAATTACTGCACAGGGTAAAGGTGAGGGAAAATAAAATAAACAAAGAAACAACAATAAAAGGGGACAGGTTGCTTTCACATTTATTTTATGTAAAAAGTAGCTTGTCCGCCTATTTTTTACCTCGTTTTTTCTTAAAAGGCATCTTCATGTTTTACTATAGTCAGAATATATGCCTCCTCTTTTTCTTTTCTATAGATACATCTATAATTTTTATTGATACTAAATTCCCATGTATTAGCAGTGCCTTTTATTGTTTTATTTCTCAAAGAAGGATGCTGCGGATTCTTTATAAGCATGTCTAAACACCAATAGAATTTATCTTTTATGGGTTCTGATAACTTTTTCTTGTTTTTAAGTTTCTTTATTAGATGATCTGGAATATGTATTATCTTAATCACTATCTACTGCTTTTTTTAAATCTTTAACAGATGTATAGGAAGAATACTTTCCCTCTTTAAACTCTTTCTCTGATTCTCTCATCTCCTTCTGGCATCTCTCACTAAAGAAATATGCCTGGTCCTTATCCACAATAGCCCCTGGGGAAATAACTATCTTATTTTCCTCTACAGTAAATCTTACAATATCACCATCTTTAATATTTAAAATTTTCCTAATTTTACTGGGGATAGTAAGATGGCCATTTCTTGCTATCCTGCCAATTGCTTCTAACATTTTCTGTCCACCTCTTTTTCTAATTCACTCCTTACTGTTCTCTTCAAAATATAACACAAATTACAAAATATATCAATATGTAATTTACATAAAATGTTATTCTAAGTAACTTTGAGGGGGAAAGTTAGACTGGCGTCCCCCGTTTTCACGAGGGCAAGCCCGCCTGTCTACTATTTACTGTAGCACTATTCTTAGAATCGATACATGGCGATGATATCTTCACCGTCAGGCATCTGATCTTCTTCCAATACATACACCTGTCCACCATGGGAAATAGTATTGGTGGCAGCAAAATTATAAAGGTCATATTGGCCGTTTTCTTCTTCTATCAGCTGAACCTTGTTCTCTTCGGCATCAAAATTTCCCCACTGAGAAACATTCTTCTTGATTAGTAAATGTTCCACCCGGCTAAAATAAGAAGCGGAAACAATATCCTCTAATTGGGTAGATGTTTTACCGGTTCCCTTTAAATCATGATATATTCTGGTAATATCCTTCAGTTGATCCCGGAAATAATCCGAGACAATATTCCAGGTACTCCTGTTGATTGAATCAGGAGTGCTCTCGTCGGGATTTCCCTCAATACTTTTTTCCAGCAAATAAGCATAGGAATTTACTTCACGATAAAGCGGAAAAAGATCTTTAACACACATAACAATCAAAGGAAATTTATGTTTTCGACTTTTCTGATTTAAATATTTGGTTAAGCCCTGATCAATCTGTCGGAAATACTGCAACAGTTCTTCCCTCTTGCCAGCATCAATCTCTACTACTCCATGGAAAATTGCCTTGCTTCCTCCAGAGACGTGAGAGTGGGACTGAAGGGTTCTTTCGCTTTCATCATATTTTGAAATTTCTTTTAGACTTTCCGGAACACCTTCAATATCCTTTTTTTCTACACTTCCTTTGGTGCAACGAAATATCCTGTTTTGATTTCTGCTTAAGGCAAGTACATAATAGATATCGTTAAACATAACCTCAGGTATTAAAGGGATAATGTTAAAATGCTGGCTTACCGTAGCTTTTTCCGGTAGTTCACTGCTCAGGTGAAAATAGTAGAATTGTTTTAGGTTAATAAAAATTGCCAGTCCTTCTTTTTGGTTTTGCCAGAATACTCTATCACCAATCAAATTTGTAGCAGGTTTTAATAACTCATCTATGTCGCGGGTACCCATATTTTGTTTTTCCTGTAATTCTTTTTTCACATGATTAAGCAAATTTTTCAATTGAATGGGCATTTTTTTCACTTCAATACTTGCTGCAGCTCTGGTAGGCATATAAATTGAAATACAAAGGTCATCTTTCTCCTCGATCAGATTTTCAATCACTTTTTTAGTCACTTCTTTCACAGAATATCCCTCCAATTTTTTTATATTTTTGACATGAAGTCTTCTACTTTCTGCCTGTCTATATTGTATAGGTTATTATAATATAATGCAATCACTCTCATAATTAGGGATAACTGTTTGTATAGTTTTTGGTTTTTTTGTTATTGTTAATTCTGTGCCAACAGAACCATCCCTGTGACATTAAGTGTCTACTATTCACTGTAGGGGTTTGATTTATCAAACCCGCCAAGAATTCGGGGCGGATGAATCCGCCCCCTACCAAAAATCACCATAAAATCCGTAGGACAGACGTCTCACCTGTCAAATAGCATAAAAAATAGGCGAGTTATTTTTTATCATAACTCGCCTATTTTTTAGAATAATATTTACTTTAATTAATTATGGTGCTGGCTCATTGGCTATAACAGTTACAAATGCAATATATTCTTTTGCAGCAGAATCAGTTACGGTTAGTTGTACAATATATGTACCAAAGATACTTAAGTTAATAAAGAAAAGGGCTGATTTTTTCAGCCCTTTTCTTTATTAATATATTTAATCTTCAATTATCAAATTTAAGGTTTATGTATTGTAATACTTGTTTTACCTTCTTTGCTACCAACATATGCAGTCACCTCGTATTTAATATCTTCATCACTAGTATTTTTAAGTACAGTTAGTGTGACTGTAGCCATACCATTAGCGTCAGTAGTGCGAATAGTTGATGATAGTATTCCTCCGTTTGTAGTAAATATGACTCTTAAACCTCCAACAGGTTGACCAACAGGGTCAACTACATAAGCAGTTATTGTTGAAATACCACCAGTACTGTCAAATGATGCTGGAACAGCAGATACAATAATTCTGATATCAGGAAAGTAATCAATTGGTAAATTAAAAGTAACTGATTTAGTAATATTGTGACCTGCTCCGTCAGTTCCTATTAAAGTAATAGTGCAAGTAAGTTCGGTAACCAGGGGATTTGAAGTCATATAATCCTGAGCTTCTTGGTAATAAAGAGGCAAATCGCTAACAGTGGTAATCTCTCCAATGATTCCTGGTCCAGAAGATGCTTCCACATAAAAAGCCTGACCAACCGTTTTGGTTAATGAAGTTATTTTAGTTGTACCCACATAATATTCATATTCAAAACCTGTACCGATAAATTCTACCTGGTTTATAGAATATATTTCGAGTTCAATAGTATCTTCAGTTAAATCAATAGCGGCAGTTACTTTTATCTGTGCCTCAGGGTCAAAGACATTAAGAAGTCCCAAGGAAAGCCAATTACACCCCGCTAATGATATTATGGAACCTAACAATATGGTGATAAATAATATTTTATATAAATTCTTTTTATGTTTATCTTGCAAAGTCTTGTCCTCCCTTTTTTATTTAATCTACCGATTAAATAGTCGATAGTCGTTGAATTCCCGTTCTGGATTCCCGCTTTCGCGGGAATGACAGAAAAATTAATAATCCAACAAGTGAGCAGTAATAAGAATAATTATTTCGGACTTTTTATTTGTAGTTCGAGTAAATTTAAATAATTCACCAAAAATAGGAATGCTTCCCAATATTGGTATTTTAGTAATAGTTTTTATATCCTCCGAACTTATTAATCCACCTATTACTGTAGTTACACCTAATTTGGTTCTAATTATTGCTGTTTCGGAACGATCATTAATTACGGGATAACCCTGAATGAATTCCGTACCAAGAGATTTAACCGATGTAGCTACGTTCATTGTAATAAACTTATCCGCGCTTAATCTTGGAGTGATTTTTAATTCAATTCCTACTGGTTTCCAAGTTACAGTTTGTACAACCACCCCATCACTTTCCCTTTCTTCTAAAATGGGAATATCAGTGGTAGACTTCATATAACCTTCCTTGCCGTCCAAAGTTAGCACTTTAGGATTAGATAAAATATTAGTTTTTCCATCACTTTGCAAGGCTTTTAGAGTAGCTTCAATCAATCCAAACCTTTCAAAAGAACCTCCCAGGGTTATTTCGCCAATACTAATTTGGCCTTCGTTCCCTCCGCTCGTCCATTTAATTCCTAAATTTTTTTCATCGTCTAGAATGATTTCTATTATTTTCGCTTCTATCATTATCTGGGGTGCACGTTTATCCAAACCTTTAATCATTGTTTCTACATTATCTAATTCTTCTTTTGTTCCTTTTACCATAATTTCATTCTGTCTGCTATCTACATTTATTCTCTCTTCTTCCGAAATGATGATACTTAACATTTTTCTTATCGATTCAATTTCATCTATTTTATCATCTTTGTAAATTGCATTATCTATTTTAAAAGTTCGGGTTAGCAACTCATCATCTATGGTGCTGATAATCCCTTCTACCTTTTCAATCTCCTCGTTTGTCCCGGTAACGATTAAAGTATTCATTCTCGCGTCGGCAACAATATTAACTTTTGACCCTTCAGTTTTGTAACTATCCAATACGCCTTTTGCCGCTTCAGCACTGGCATTTTTCAACTCATATACTCTGGTAATAGGTTTCTTATATCCCTCTATTACCTCTTTCCCAGCAATAATTAGCGTATCACTTACTTCGGTATAGCTTAATCCTTTATTCATCAAAATTAGTTCAATGGCTTCTCTAAAAGTTTTATTCTTAATATTCAGAGTTAATTGTCCGGTTACTGTATCATCAATCATGATATCTATTCCGGTTAGTTCAGACAATCCTCTAATGACATTAACTACATCTTCTTGAAAGATATTTAAATTAATGGGCTCTCGATAGGTATCTAAAATAGAAATCTTCGGTGCTTCTGCTTTTTCAATCTTTACTGCTTCACTCTTTACCGGAGTTACCGTAAAGATCTGTTCCTCGGGAGCCTTAAATTCAGTGTAATCAAAAACATCGATATAAAGCAATCTGCTATCGGATGATAATTTTACTTCATAATCGGATTTCTGAAATAAGTCAACTATAAATCGGGTAATGGGAATGGGTTCACTTTCAAATTGCCCGCACCTTACCTGTTTCACCGAACCCATATTTAAAAATAAGATATTTTTGCTTAGAACATCAATACTATAGGCGGCATTCTTAACATCAATGACTATTCTCTCTGGTGCCTCTAAATAAGAAACCTCATATTCTGAAATAGCTCCACTTGCTTTAATAGTAAGATGGGTATAATTGGGTAATTTTTTATACCAGATATTAGTAAACCAAATATTCTGAGAAATAGCACTTACCACAAATGAAGTTATTAAAAATAATATCATAATAAAAAGTAATAAAGTTATTTTTCCACTTTTATAATTCATCTGATAAATCTTCACCTCCTATTTTTACTGAAAAAAAGTATCCGCTATAGTCGATAATTACCTCATCCTTTTTGATTTCTTTTACAATATATCTATCTAATAAAATATCATACAAATTAGCAATAAAAGTTTCTCCATTCATTACGATAATTGCAACTTGCTTATCTTTGGAATTAATGATTCCGGTTAGTTTTGTCCCCGGTGGCAGTTCTGGTTTGGGGAACCTTAGAGCACTCCCCTCTTTCCCTTCTTCTTCCTTCCCTGCTGTTTCTTCTAAAAAGTAAGAAGTACTCTCCTTCTGAAAAGGATCTCGATTGCTTGGCGGCATATATGGTTCATAGACAAATATTTTTTCTTCATAACTCTGCTTTCTCTTTTCCATCTCAATTTCAAATTCAGTCTTCTCTTTAACTTCGGGTTTAGTTTCCATATTTGTAGCTGCTACAGTTGAACTCATCGTTATTGCTTTTTTTACAGGTGTAGCCGGTAATTTTACCGAACTATCGGGGAATACAAGTGGATATCCCAAATAAACTATCCCGGCTATCAGCAATATAATCAATAGAGAAATTAATATTTTATTTTTATTTTTCCCTGTAGCTGATTCCGATTTTTTAAATAAATTTCTAATAGATATTTTTCTCACTCTATTCAGAACCCTCTTTTCCTAAAACATATGCAAACATATTGATAGAAATATTTAATTTTTCATCTTCTGTCCCTGCTTTATTTAATTTCAATTCTTTAACATCAATTATTCGAGGAAGATTCTCTATCCTATCCAAATAAGCTATTAAATCAAAATAATCAGCTGTTAAACTCATAGTTATCGGTAGTCTCCCGTAGATCCTATCTTGCTCCCAGGAAATACTCTGTGGAGTAAAGGTCGAAAAATCGACATTAAATTCAGTTAGAGTGTCCTGAATCATTACCAATAAATCGGGGATTTCCTTTTCTTGGGGTAACATTACTTCTAAAAATTCTAATTTTTCCAATAAAGCTTTATATTCTACTTTTAAAGCACCGAGTTTTGCTGCAATTCTTTTTCCTTCAGCAATCTTCTCAGCAGTAATCGCAATATCTTTATCCAATTGCTCAATTTTTTGCATTCTTGGCTGATAAACATAAGTATAATTAAAGTAAGCAAAGACAACCAAAATTACAAATATTACAAATGCCACCGTGCCTTTAGATAATTTCATCTGAAAAACCCCTATTTTACTATTCTTATTGTCATTGCGAGCACCGTTTTTGGTGCGCGGCAATCTCGTTAATTCACTCATTTCTTTGGAATAAATATACCTGACAAGCTAAAATTCACAATTTTTACATCAGTATCTTCTTCTTTGATGGTGGTCTTTCTGACATATTCTAACTCAATATTATCAAAAGTAGGATCATCTTTTAAGGTTACCATATATTTTGCAATCAAATAATTATTGAATGTATTGGCGGTAAAATCAAAAGTTTGATTAGCGCTTAAAGAAAGGTTATCAAACCAAACTTCATCCAGAAGCGAAGCACTATACTCTCCTAATATTCTGGACAAATGAGATTGATTGTCAATTAATCCCTGAATTATATTTATTCGCTCTTCAATTATTTCCTTATCTCTTTCCAGATTTTTTACTTCTTGAATAACTTTCTCAATTGAGGCTAATTCACTCTTCTTTGAATTTAGCTCTTGTTCCTTATAATCTATTTGCATTTCTAAAGAAAAATAAAGGTATACGGAACCAAATATCAAGATAATAAACAAAAAAATAACTAATAACCTTCTTATGTTAAATTTTTCTTTTTCTCTATACTCAACTGGTAGAAGATTAATATTGGTCATTTTTTATTTACCTTTCTCTCATTGCTAACCCTAATACCGTGCCCAAGGTATCTTCTAATTTTTTCATTCTTTTTATATCAAATACTTTTTCGTCTATCTTTATACTCTCAAGAGGATTTCCAATGATTACCGGGATTTCGAATTGCTCACTCAGTAAATCTGTAATATTATCTATATTAGCACAACCACCGGATAATATCATCTTATTATATTTAACTTTTTGACTTTGCGTTTTATAATAACTCAGTGACTTTCGCACTTCTTTAGTTACTTGATTTAATATTTTTTCTATTATCTTTTCGCTTTCATTTTTCTTTTCTTCCTCTGCTTCTGGGCCTAATACTATTTTGGTTTCTCTTTTAAGCTTTTCTGCTTCATCAAAAGAGATATTCAAAGATTTGGCTAGGGCTTTAGTCATATCATTTCCGCCCACTAGAATATCTCGGGTAAATTTTAAATGACTTTTTTCCACCAGAGTAAGGATGGTATTGCTTGCCCCTATAGATAAAATTATATCGACGATTAAATCTTCCTTTTCTTCTTCTTTTTTATCATAAAGTTGATTTTCAAAGGCTCTGATATTTGCAGAAGAAACTACATCTACTATTTTTGGTATTATCCTGGCTTTTTTTAACACATCCATATAGGGTTGAATGGTGCTCTTGGGAGCGGCTACTAAAAGTACTTTCATCATCTTATTGCCATCTTTTTCTACAAATTCTTCTACCTTCTCCACATCGATAATAGATTCATCTAAATCATAGGGAACATATTTGGGGGCTTCCCACATTACTCCTGACAACAATTCCTTATCTTCCATCAAAGGAAAGACAATCTCTCTAATGATTACTTTTTGTCCGGTGATGGCTATAATTGCCTTATTGTCCCTTATACCGCATTCTTTTATCAATTCAGCCAAAGCATCGGCAACAGCAATGGGATTGAAAATCTCACCATTGGCGATAGCGCCTTCAGGGGTAAGGATAATTCCATAATTAACCAGCTCATAACTATCACTTATCTTTTGTAATTTTGCTACTTTAATTGACCGTGAACCAAAATCTATTGCAAACATATCTACTCTTTATTTCCTTTCTGTCATTCCCGCGAAAGCGGGAATCTATCTTCTCTGTCATTGCGAAGCTAACATATTTAGTCGTGCCAATCTTATAGTATATTACCATAAAATATTATAACACTTACATTATACGACAGAACCTTTTGAAAATCCTTCTTTTTTTTATAAATATTTTTAAAAAAAGAATTATTAGTTAAAATGAATATAAACAATACAAAAATTAATGAACTAAAAAATTAGTATTGAATCTCCAGATTGCTTATCCCCTTCATATTCTTCCTGTTTGGGAGGTTCAATCGGTTCTTTTTCGCCTGGTTTCGCTTCTTCTATTTTATTTTCTATCTCTTTTTCAATGATTGTTTCTTTATTTGTTTCCTGATATTTTATATTTTTATACTGCATAAACCTAATCCCCAAAACTACTAAAAGAACGATAATTAATATAATTACCAATTTATTTAATCTGTTCATATATATATTCCCTAATTTAATTATAAATTATAGACGATTAGTCTACTTCTTTCCAATACAATTTAATATATTTTCCGGTGGTGGGGAAATAGGGTGGTAAAGACTGCCCTAAATCCGGATTATCTATACTCATTCTGGTATCAAATTGATAATCTTTGGTATAACCAGACTGTTTTCCCCAACTATTAAAGGTACCGACCGGACCACGTTGTTTTTGAATAAAAGAGCCGTGAAAGGTTAGGTCACCCTGCATATTGTTTTTCCATCCTTCATAATAGAAGGAAGTTCCTAAAGCCATTATTATGGCATCAATCTCTATGTCGTTCGGTGCATCCTTGTCAATCATTATATCTCCTTCGGAAACTAATCCCAAACTATCAGGAATATTGGGATAAGGATCCTCCTCAGTTACATTAAAACAGTTAGGGTCATCTACTCTGGTTTTATATAGAATATTATCACCAATGGTAATCGTACTATTACTGGCAATGGTCAATTTACCTTTTAATCCATCACCGGCAACGGATTTTAAATTCCTAATCTCCCCATCGACGTATAAAACACCATTAGGATACCCGCTTGGGTTCTTATAATCATGAGTAGTTCCTTGATAAACATCAATAAGCGTAGTTCCTGAAGGATATGTAGTACCATCAATGGTAACCGGTGTTTCAATTTTTGTAATCTTGGTGGTTTTATTGGTACCTCCGGTTTGAATGATGGTAATCTCTGAATTCCCTTGATCATCAATGCCTAATTCCAGAGTTTCTACTTTTCCTTTTACCCAGATACCATCAGTGACGTTGTTTCCATCATTGGGAACATAGGCGCCATTGGGATAAGTATTAATTAATTCTTCTGTACCCGCTGCGATTCTTTGCAAACTTTTTGCATCGGTTGGATCACTAATTTCACGAAATTTAGGAAGTTCAATAGGATTAACCCCACCTTCGTAAAGCGGATTACCTAAAAAGTTGGGTCTGGTCTGACTATCATAAGCTTCCCAGGAAACATCCGAAGGATTAACCGGATTCCTCCATGCTGAAGTGACGGGACCATCAAATGTAGGAGTTCCAGCCATATGTAGTCTATCATTACTATGCAACGGTCCACCTATATGGTCATTACCATAAAACCAAATCTTCTGCCCGCCATAACTATGATCGATATCCTCAGGGAATAGTTCATTATCAGAAAAATAAGCATACAGGGCAAAATTTTCTAAAATGACTTTACATTCAATTGTTTTACTGATTTTACCGCTGGTGTTAGTCCATGGTCTTTCCCCGGTAGATTGAATGATATAACTAAAAGTACCAGCAGATTGAATGGAAGCTTTATATTTACCATTTCCTATATTAATATAACCGTCATTTTCTTCAGTTAAATAGTGCGGACTTGGAAAATCCGGTGTACCTAAAATTTCTAAATAGCTTATTGCATGCTCAATCCCTGATTCAGCTATATAGAAAGTTTCCTTGGAAGCTTTCTGAAGAGTGGAAAGCTTTATATCATTTTGAGTCATAGTAAGTAAAGCAATGCCAAAAGTAGAAACCACAAAGACCAAAATTAAAGTACCTAATAAAGCAAAGCCTTTTTTATTTTTTAGGTGTTTTATAATAAAATTTGAATTTATTTTGTTTCTCATCAACAATCACCTCATTAATGGAATTATCCATTTACTCCATAATTTCTCAAATTTACCTCAGTTTCAATAACAATATCCGGTTTCGTATCTCCATCCACATCAACTTTTAAATTAATTCTCATTTTGGAGGCTCTCGTAGGGTCAGCTATTGGATTTTCTTCATTATCAAAATAATCAAAAATTAACCCATCCCCGGGTATATTATCAATCAAGATATTTACACCATTTCTGTATATCTTATCATCAATTAATTCAAAAGTAACATCGCCTTTCCCTAAGATAGCAGGGTAGGAAATAGTTACACCATTTTCATAACTATCATTTTCAACCTTTTTCCCCTCCCTTATTTCTTTGACCATGCTGTCCATAACCATTCGGGCTTCTCGCTGAGCTTTTAATTGAGACTGTCCGGAAATCCAGGAACGGGCACCGCCACTAAAAAAGGTAACTAAACCAAGTACCATAAGGGAAAGGATTCCCACTACAACCATTAATTCTATTAAACTAAAACCTCTATGATTTTTGGTATATCTATTTTTCTTAATTAAATAAACCATATATTAACAACCTCAAACTAAAAATTTATTTATTTAAAAAATAATTTAATTTGGAGTATCAAATTCTACTTGATAATTTTCTGCATGAGGATCATCCGGATTAAGAGTAAATATAATATGTCTATCTCTTATTGAATTATTAAAATAAATTAAAATTCTAAAATTTCTATTTGCCGGTATGGTATAGGGAGAATTTCGATTAAGGGTTACAATAATAGCGTTATTGGAAAAAGTACCGGTAAAAATTTGAGTTTGATTACTTCCAGGGGGAATCTCTATCCAAATATTGCTATATCTTGAAGGACTACCATGAGATGTTTCCCACTCAATTTTTACCTTATCAATAATTAAAGGTCCGCCATGAAGAAAAAGATCAAATCTGATAGAATAACTCGAAGGATTATCATAATATGACCAAAAACTAATATTATTATTTAAAGTAATATAGGTTTCCCAGCATTGAACAGAGACAGTTGCCTTAGCCGCTCCGTATGTTGCAGTTACTACGGCAGTAGTTCCACTAGTATTTAAAGTTAGATGGACTGTTGCTTCTCCGCTGGTATTAGTATCGTCTGTAGCGGTAGTGCTACTTGTTTCGGTAAAGGTACCATTATCGGTAGTAAAAGTAACAGTTTTATCGGATTGCGGAGTTCCTGAATAATTAGTAATCAGAGCAGTTATTTCGGAACTCTCTCCCGGTGTTATCGAGGTTGGAACAGCAGTTAAGGTTAGTATAAATTCAATACATTCTACATTTACAATATCACTGGTATATCCAAAAGATGCGCTAACATTTGCCACCTCACCAACATTGCTTAAGGTTAAGGTAGTAGTAGCAATACCACTGCTATTCGTATACATAGAGGTATCCTCAAGAACTCCTTTGGTAGTATAAAAATCTACCAATTTATTAGAAGCGGGAACCCCCAAGTAATTAGTTAATTTGGCAGTTATGGTTGAAGGAATACCAGGAATTACTTTATCAGGAACTGCGGTAATATTAATCACATGTTCTGTACATTTAACGGTAGCAGTATCAGAAATCGTATCTTCACCTGAAATAATATAGCTGGCAGTAATCATTGCAATATCCCCTCCTGATAGTGAAGATAAAGTAACGATTGCTTGACCATTACTATCTGTTGTAGCTGTTGCAGCTGACAATGAACCCTTGTCAGTGGCAAATGATACCGTTTTTCCTACTGCAGGACTACCACCGGTTTGGGTTAGTACAGCGGTAATAGTAGAAGAATTATTCTCACCTCCCGGATTTATACTGGTAGGATTAGCCGTTAAAGAGATGCTGTAATCCGTGCAAAGAACAGTGGTTGAGCCAGAAATTGGGATTCCTTCAGCAGGAACAGGAGTTATAGTTCCGGTAACCGTGGCAACTTCTCCGCTTGTATTCATATATAAATTCACCGTGGCAATTCCATTAACCGTGGGGACAGTTGTCTCAACAGTGGGTAATACTATATTATCAAAAGAACCCTTATCAGTTACAAATTTTACATCTACTTGGCCTAATTCATCAGATAATACATTTCCACAGGTATCGGTGACCGTGGCAGTAATGGTTGAAGAACTTCCCGGTGTAATGGCAGAAGGGTTAGCAGATAGAGATATTCCACCTGCTTCCGGGGTGCAAGTGACGGTTATGGTTTCTTTAATAAATCCTGCATCGGTAAGGGTACTGGCAGTAACCGTGGCTGGTCCAAGGCCATTAATAGTTAAATCGGTATATGCTTTACCTGAGGCATCAGTAACGGTAAATTCGGGATTGACACTTCCATTGTTTACACTAAACCTCACTGGGGTTCCACTGGGAACCCTTTCTTCCGGTGTTGAAGTATTAAATAATTCCGCTGTAATGGTGGAAGTTTCTGTAACGATACAGCAGGTTAATGTTTCAGGGTTAGCGCTTAAGGCTATTCGCCCTACATCAGGGTTATCTACAATGATAGTTTTAAGATCATAGACCAGAGTTTCCAATTGCACATTCTTTTCAATTCCGTTTCTATTTTTCCAACTTACCGTGACGATAACTTGTTCTAAATTATCTTCTTTAGAGTTAGTAACTACAATGATGGTAAAGGTTTTTCCATTAAGCTCCTGATATCCTATGCTGTAGTAAGGATAGGCTACTGATACAGAATTTATTACCTCTTCTAATTTTTTTTGAGCAATATTGGTAGCAACTGTCCGGTCTTTAGAATCAGCCATTGCCTGAAATCCCACAGTAAATGCCTGAAATATTCCAATAGAAGCAATCCCTAAAATTGCAACTGCTACCATCAATTCAACCAGGGTAAATCCATTTTTTGATAATTTTCTATTTATTTTTAGCATTTTAATCACCGCCGATTAAAAAGATAGTATGTAGTATCGAGTATATAGTAAAATCAAAAACAAAAATATAATTCAGATTAATCCGCAAGTCAAGAAAGATAGTATCGAGTAAATTTTTAAGACTAAAAATACTTTATAACTTCTCTTAATGTATATATTCCCTATTTTTTAGCTTCTTAGTCATTCTTCTCTTTCTTTAATTATATACTACATACCATATACTATATACTATATACTATTTTATTCACCAATTCTCCGGAGGGTCTGGACTTATTCTTACCCGGGCAGTTACCGGAGTCATAATTACATAAAGAATCTTCCCTCTTTTATTTTTTAAAGTAATGGTTCCACCTTGGCCGGGAACTCCACTTGGATAGAAATATAAATTGTTATCGGTGAAATTAGTATTAAATAAATCAATATCTTCTAATTGTATATCTTTATAAAGTTCTTTATAAAGTTCTGTCACTTTATAAACTCTGTATCTATCAAAAGTTGCATAAAATTCTATTTTATAACATATTCCTTCATAAAATGCCATTGATTGAGTATTTTTTAATTCTGAGCTTAAAAGTGCTGCCGCTGTATTTAGTTTACTCCATTGTATTAAATTGTTTAATCCATTTAAAGAAAGACCAAGCAACAGAGATATTATCACTACTACAACCATTAATTCGATAAGAGTGAATCCTTTATTACGATTATTGCTGCGCTTCATACTGCATCTGTTTATCTTTCTTTTTTATTATTTTTAATTATAAAGTTTTCAGTTAAGAAAATTAAGACATAATATCTATCCACTACTTCTGGCTTATTTCCAGTTAAACTAGTTCCTTTAAATCCTTAATGGTAATATTTACTTTCTTCAGTATCGAATTTAAAGTACCTTTTTTAACTACTTTGTGATTTGGCACTACTATCGAAATATTCTTTTCCAGATTATGAAGAAAGATATGACTACCTCGCTGATGATCTATAACAAATCCGATCCTATGAAGGGCTTTGACTACTTCTCGTCCTGAAAAGGTCTTACTCATAAAGTAACTTCTACTTCTTTAGCAATAAGTCCTGGCTTTGTTTTTATTTCGTTTACTTTTTCCATTCCTTCTAAATAACAAAGTATTGCTTCTTTTGCATTCTTCATAGCATCTTCTTCACTTTCACCTTGAGTAAAACAGCCATCAAGTGCCGGAACAGAAACATTAAATCCTCCTTCTTCGGCTGGATCCAAAACCACTAAAAATTTCATATATATTTTCTCCTATTTTAAATAATTTTTTAATAAATCTGGATTCCCACTTTGCCTGCCTGTGCAAGCACAGCAGACAGGTGGGAATGACAGAAGTCTTTTAAAATCCTAAGTACCAAGAAATGATTTGCTTGCCCCATAAAAGGGTGATGAGCGAACCTAAGACAATGAAGGGCCCAAAGGGAATAGTATCTTCTCTTTTTTTAATCTTGCTCATAATTAAGATAATTCCGATTAAT
>JBBRDV010000016.1:0-25791 GCA_038203565.1 Atribacterota bacterium | reverse complement strand
TTTGAAAAAGAGTTGAAAATGGACTATTCGGAAAAGTGGGAAGAAATCGTAAAAATAGTTTTGGGTGAAAATAATATACAGCATTTTGTGAATGTTTTAGATAAAGCACAAATCGAGTATAAAAATGAAACCGAAATAAGGGAAGGCGAACTCGCCAAGTCAGAAAATTGGAATGTCCCTGAAGTTTTGTCTTTTGGCAGTGACTATGTCGAGGAAGCAAAAAATAAGTCAGTAATGAAACCGTTTTATGTAAAATATTTATCCGAACTGGAAAAATCCTTTACGGAATTTTTGGACAATTCGGGAAAGGTTGAATGGTGGTTTAAAAATGGTGACAGAGACGCAACATTTTTTGCCGTCTCCTATGATGAGGATAAAACTCCATTTTATGTTGATTTTGTAGTTAAATTTAAAGACGGAAGAATTGGTTTATTTGATCCGCACGGTACTCAATTTTCTGATTTTGGCGCTAAATCTGACGGACTACAAAAATATATTAAAAATGAGAATAAAAAAGATAAAAAATTATTTGGCGGCTTAGTCGCTAATACCGGCAACGCAACGAGCAACGGCAGATGGGTTTATTTTGCCGAAAGCAGTGTCACATTTAAAAAAGGTGAATTTGGTAATTGGACAGATCTGGAATTGTAATTATTGTAAAGACGAGTTTAAAGTTTTTGGCGGTGAGCCAATGATGTTGGCAATGCCTCCCCTCCAAAGGAGGGCAGGCAATTTCGAATAAAATGATCTTAGCGGAGGCATATAGGGTCAGGTCTTGCAATATAACAAAATAGATAGCAGAATATATTGGCATGAATATAGTACAGCGAACAGGAAGATTTAAAAAATTTAAGCGAGAAGAAAAAAAGTGATATTTCAAGACCTGACCCTTTTATTGTTCTTTATTGAATTACTTAGCTTAGCAGGTACTTGTATAATTGATAAAGATTAATAAAAGAATGAAAGTTGTATAGTTGAAAAAAGATATGATTATGATGTAATTCGCACAGATGAACTTATTGAACTAAAATTATAAAATAAACAATTTGGAGATGCCATAAATTGGAAGCATATTTTAAAGAAATAGGAATAAGATTGTATTTAGGAGATGTAATTGAAGTATTAAGTAAATTACCCGAAGCAAGTATAGATTTAATATTTGCCGATCCACCATATAATTTATCAAATGGTGGGTTTACTTGTTATGCCGGTAAACAAGTTAGCGTAAATAAGGGAAAATGGGATAAAAGTAAAGGAATAGAAGAGGATTTTAAGTTTTATTATAACTGGATCGAGGCTTGCAAAAGAGTGTTAAAACCAAATGGTTCATTATGGATTTCCGGGACATATCATTCAATTTATTCGTGTGGTTTTGCACTTCAAAAACAAGGTTGGCACATTATTAATGATATTTGTTGGTTTAAACCCAATGCTTCTCCTAATCTTTCTTGTAGAATGTTTACAGCGAGTCATGAAACCTTACTCTGGGTGAGAAAAAATAAATATTCTAAGCATACATTCCATTATCAGGCGATGAAAAAAGGCATTTGGAATGAGGATTTTATAAAAAAACCAGAAAAACAGATGAGGAGTATTTGGGCAATTAATACTCCAAAAAATGGAGAAAAAAAATACGGTAAACATCCAACACAAAAGCCAGAAGCCTTATTAGAACGTATTATCTTAGCTAGCAGCAATGAAGGCGATATTGTACTTGACCCGTTTTGTGGAAGTGCGACAACAGGAGTTGCAGCATTAAGACACAACCGTAAATTTATTGGGGTTGATTCAGAAAAGGAATACTTAGATAAATATTCAATCCCTAGGTTAAAAGATGAGTTTTTCCAAAAAAATTCGTCTTTATTTAAAGATGGGTATCGTCATGTCAGTGAAAAAAAGTCCGAGTACGGATTGCTGCCTTAATCTATAAGGAATTTAATAATGGAAGAAAAGAAGCTATTGAAAAATTAAAAAAACTTGTTGGAAAAGAGTTACATGAATTAGCACATGAACACAAGGTTACTATATATCGTAATGGTAGAGTAAATAAGGGATGGGCAGGACATGTATTTGAAAGATATTTGGAACTTCCGTTAAATTCAGCGCAGTCTCCTAATTTTGGTTCATGGGAATTAAAATCAATTCCGTTGAAATATAAAAAAAATGGTAAACTTACATTCAAAGAAACTATGGCTATTACAATGATCGATCCGGTTAACGTTTACCAAAAAGAATTTAGAGATAGCCATTTATTAGCAAAGCTTAGGAAGGCAGTAGTAATTGCGAGAATTGTTGGATGTTCTATTGACGAGCCTAGTTATATTTATTCTGTTGTCGGATTTGATTTGCAGGGAGAGTTATATAATGCAGTAAAGGCTGATTATGATCTTGTTAGGCAAACCCTTTTTGATCCACAAAAAGGGTTTGGTTCTTTGACTGGGAAAATGGGATTATACATTCAACCAAGGACAAAAGGGGCAGGCCATGGTACTACATCTAGAGCGTTTTATGCAAGACCAAGATTTTTAGAAAAATTTATAAAATCATAACTCTAATTAACTATCATAAAGGGAAAAAATGGGGTCTTTATTCTTGATATTTAAGTTAATGAAGAGAGGTAAATAAGATAGGTAATTTTGTAGAATTTATTAAGGAAATAAATCAAAAAATAGGCATATCATTACCCGCTTCTTGGACTAGTTTGTCTGAAGTTTGTCTTGCTCAACGTTTTTTAGAAAAATTAAATGAGTATTTTTTCCAAACGTATGAAAAAATTGGAACTACTACTTTTAATGGGCAAGAAATTCAATACTTTTCTAAGTTTCATAAATTTTGGGAAGCTAATCATAAGGAAATATTAAATGTAAAAATTGATAGTGAAAAAGCACAATTAGCTGCAGAGGCTTTATCAAAGGCAATAAAACAGTATGGCAATAATATACTCGGAGTAGTAAATCAACCTCAAGGTTTATCACCTGAAGCTGTTGCGCAGGTTAGATTTTTTACAGCTAATCAGGATTTTCGAGAACCACCAGAAAATCAATTTGACAAATATTTTGATGATCCTAATAGATTTAAAGCTCAAGAGATTGCAGAGGACCCAGAGAGTTTTTTAAAGTTTTTAGGAATGACTCGTTTGTCTCAAACTGATAAACGTATTGATTTTGCTAAAAATGCTGCAAAATTTTTATTAGACAATAATATTACGGCATTTGAAATAGCACGATATTATAATAATGATGCTGTACGGGTAAGGGAAGGATTAGTAAATGCTTCTAATATCGGTTATGGATTTAAAAAAGCAAATATGTATTTAAGAGATATGTACGAATGGAATATTTGGCCTGGGTTGAATAATTTAGATAAAATCGATGTTGCAAGTGATATCAATACTATAAAATTAGCTTTAAGAACCGGAATTTTGAAAACCGACATGCAATTGCTTTCTAGTTTTTTAGATATATTTTGTTATCAATATAGCTATATTGATGAAATGAGTTCTAAAGCATGGAGAGTAGTTTGGGAAAAATGGACAAAATTAGATAGTACTACTGCTCCTTTATCTCCTTGCCAGATGGATTATTCAATTTATCGGATTGGCAGAGAATATTGTAAACCAAATGTAGTAATGTATGAATGTGAAAACGGTCATACCTTCTACCATTTTGGTGCAAGATTAAAAAAATGTCCTGAATGTGGCGAGAAAGGAATAAATAAACAAGCAATACCTAAGTATAAATTGCTACCTTGTCAATTAAATTCATCACAATTACCACGTCATAACGGAGAGATTTTTTTAAGAGGTGATAATCTATTAAAAACTTTTAATGGAATTTGTATATTTGAAGATGTTTGTCAGTCAAAAGCAGAAATATTTATCGCTTTAAATCCACCTAAATCTATTTCTATAAAAGGGCAAACAAGCTGGACAAATTCTTACGCTTATCGTGATAAGGGTGGTGGAGGTATGATGGGATAAGAAATATATATTCATATAAAATATATCATTTTTAAGATTTTTTCCTAAAAAAAAGAAAAACTTTCAAAAATCAAATTAAATAATAGAACAGGGGACGGTTCTCCGTTCCCATTTACCTCCTTTGAAACCCTTTATTTACAGGGCTTTCAGGCCCCCTTCAGGAATACCCTAAAAACGCACGGAGAGTGCCTTTAAACGCACTTCAATTTTCGAAAAATCAACAATTACGACCCCTATTTTTAGCCTATTTTTACCTCCCTCAAATTACGAAACCCTTATAAATTGCCACTTTCAGATTTTGTGATGATGGAATTTTAGCAAAAAAAGTGCCATTTTTGAGGGATAAAGTACAGGTTAAGGCAAAATTTGCTCGTAGAAGCAATCCTCGCAATATTCTCTTGAAACCCTTATCATATAAGGCTTTCAAGAAGGTATTTTCCCACAAGTTTTCCACATTTTCCCTATTTTTAAGTCAATATGGTTAATTTTAATCTCTCTTCCATTGTAAATGTGACAGGGGGTTCTTTATAACACTCCTTGAGGTTGCAAGGTGGTAATAAAAATAACTAAAATTGTTTTAATTTTTGGAAGGAATTCTCTTTCTAGTAAAAAGCCTGACGTCCCCTGGTCTTCTATATTGTAAAAGGATACACCGAGAAAGCTCCAAAAAGGTAAACTAATGATCAATCATCCAAAATTTAATTAAACTGTTTGTTTTGATTATTAAGATTTGTTCTCTATTCTAAAAATATTCCATAAAAAATGAATGAATGGTACCATTTGGTACGGATTAAACCATATGCTTATGATAATATTGCTTTTAGAATCGTTTATAACTAATAAATTTAGGAGGAATATCAAGATGAATATGTTTTGTTATCAATGTCAGGAGACATCTAAAGGAAGTGGCTGCACCATCAGGGGTGTTTGTGGTAAAAGTGCAAATCTCGCTAATGTACAGGATTTGCTGGTTTATTTAGCTAAAGGCATTTCAGTATATAGTACCGGAGCACGAAAATTAGGAGTAGAAAATAAAAAAGTCAATCAATTTATTGTTAATTCAATGTTTATGACTATTACCAATGTTAATTTTAATTATCCTGTTTTTATGGAAAAGATAAAAGAAGGTTTAAAACTAAGAGAAGAAATTAAAAAACAATTTCTAGATGCAGGAGGGATAATACCCGAAAATTTACCTGGATGTGCTACCTGGAAAGCAGAAAAAGAAGAAGATTTTGAAATGAAAGTGAATTCACCTGAAGTTACAGTGCTTGCTACTGAAAATGAGGATTTGCGTTCACTAAGGGAACTGTTGATCTATGGTATCAAGGGGATTGCAGCTTACACGGAACATTCGTTTAATTTAGGTTACGAGACTGAATCCCTGGACGCCTTTATTCAAAAGGGCTTAGCCGCGACAACCGATGATAGCTTAACGGTTGATGATTTAGTTGCCCTGGTATTGGAATGCGGTAAGTATGGCGTGGATGCCATGGCTTTGTTGGATAAAGCAAATACTGAAACTTATGGAAATCCTGAGGTGACTGAAGTGAATATAGGGACCAGGAATAATCCCGGAATATTAATCAGCGGTCATGACATGAAAGATATGGAAGAATTGTTAGAACAGACCAAAGGGACCGGGATTGATGTTTATACTCATGGAGAAATGTTACCGGCAAATTATTATCCCGCCTTTAAGAAGTACGAACATTTTGTGGGAAATTATGGAAATTCCTGGTGGAAACAGAATGAAGAGTTTGAAAAATTTAATGGTCCCGTACTAATGACCACCAACTGCATCATTCCTCCCCGGGACAGCTACAAAGATAAAGTGTTTACAACTGGGTCAGCAGGATATCCAGGTATGCGGCATGTACCGGACAGAGAAAATGGAAAAGCAAAAGATTTTGTTGAGATCATTGAGTTAGCAAAAAAATGTTCTCCTCCCGAAGAAATTGAAAAAGGAAAAATTGTAGGCGGATTTGCTCATCATCAAGTGATTGCGTTAGCCGACAAGGTGGTAGAGGCAGTCAAAAGTGGAGCTATTAAAAGATTTTTTGTGATGGCTGGTTGTGACGGCAGGATGAAGAGCCGGGATTATTACACTGAATTTGCCCAAAAATTACCCAAGGACACGGTTATTTTAACAGCAGGTTGTGCTAAGTACCGTTATAATAAACTTAATTTGGGCGATATAGGCGGTATTCCCAGGGTGCTTGATGCCGGACAATGTAACGACTCTTATTCCCTGGCGGTAATCGCTTTAAAATTAAAAGAAGTATTTGGCCTGGATGATATCAATCAACTTCCCATTTCTTACAATATTGCCTGGTATGAGCAAAAAGCGGTGATTGTTTTATTGGCTTTACTCTATCTTGGCGTTAAGAATATTCATTTAGGACCAACATTACCTGCTTTTTTATCTCCTAATGTTGCCAATGTTTTAGTGGAAAAATTTAATATCGCCGGAATTGGCAAGGTTGATGATGATATAAAAATGTTTTTTAGTTAAAATGCTTAATGACTAAAATTTTCCGACAATTTATGCATAAGTTGTCGGAAAAAACCTTAAATAAAAAAGTGGAGGAAAAAATTATAAAAAAAATGGCTATATTATTCAGAAAGATACACCGCTATTTAACTATTCCTTTTGTGATTCTAACTCTCTTGGTAATGGTTTTTACTAAGGATATGCTTATTAATGGTCTATTTTTTCGGCTGCAACGTATTTTCATGCTGGCACTTGCTTTTACCGGTGTATATATGTTTTTTTATCCTTATTATATAAAGATCATCAAGAATAGAAAAAGTTAAATGTCTGGGAACGGATAAACTTTTTTTACAAATAACCTTCTAATGCTTGTAGGTTTTTAATGATAATTTGATTGCTGACATAGTCAATTAAACCCTCTTTTTTCATCTGAATCAATTCCCGTGATAGTGAAGGTCGGGTAACGCCAAATTGTTCAGCCATTTTTCGTTTGGAAATATCCAGTTGAATGGTTAGCTTATTTTGAGTTTGATAGCATTCAATAAGGTACAGGCATAATTTTTGGCGGATGGTTTCACCAGATAAAAAGTGTAATTTGTGATCAAGAATTAATATTTTTTCCGATAACAGGTGGAGTAAGTTAGTGAGAAATTTTTTGTTTTGAAAACATATCTGCAAAATATTAATTTTATTAAGAAACATAACTTTTGAGTCAAGAGAAGCTACTACAGTAGAGGGGAAAGTTTTTTTAGAAGAAAATATGGCAACTTCACCAAAAACACCGCCAACGGAGATTTGGTTAATTACAATCATCTTCCCTGCAGGATAGGTTTTTTGAATTTCCACTTCCCCACTTAATATCAGGCCAATTTGTGTTAATAATTCGCCTTTAATAGCGATGACTTGGCCGGATTGATAATCATGGATTTTATAGTGAGAGGATATAATAAAATCTGTGATTTCCTTATCATTAAAATGAATGAATAATTTATTCTTGCTTAAGGCGCTTTTGATATCAAACATATTTTTAATCACCTATCAAATAAATAGAATAGAATCAAATCCCAGGTTTTATTTATTTATTATAAATTATAATCGGTATTAATGAAAATAAATAATATACTTGCGTTTAATCAATCTATCATGGGAATCGATGAGTTTGTAGAGCAGGGGATATAACAGGAGACGGTTTTTCGTTCCCATTTATTTCCTTAAAAACCCTTTATTTACAGGGATTTCAGGCCCCCTTCAGGAATGCCCTAAAAACGCACGGAGAGTGCCTTTAAGCGCATTCCAATTTTCGAAAAATCAACAATTACGACCCCTATTTTTAGCCTATTTTTACCTCCCTCAAATTACGAAAC
Organism: Atribacterota bacterium; assembly: GCA_038203565.1. GTDB lineage: Bacteria > Atribacterota > Phoenicimicrobiia > Phoenicimicrobiales > Phoenicimicrobiaceae > Sediminicultor. The sequence goes on along the minus strand of JBBRDV010000016.1, from coordinate 17,954 downwards.
CCTTATGAATAGCCACTTTCAGATTTTGAGATGATGGAATTTTAGTTAAAAAAGTGCCATTTTTGAGGGATAAAGTATCAGTTAAGGCAAAATTTGATCGTATAAGCAATTCTCGCATTATTCTCTTGAAACCATTATTATAAAAGGCTTTCAAGAAGTTATTTTCCCACAGATTTTACACATTTTCCCCATTTATAACTAAATATTGTTAGTTATAATCTCTTTGTCATTACGGGAATCCAGTCTTTTCCCTTCCATTGAGTGACTAATAACTTTTCCCTTGAAAAAGAAGGATTTTATAAGGCTCTTGTTGTAGTATAAAAAGGAAGATTATGTTATATAGTAGTTGCAGATATTTTATAGCAAGTTATGATTTTTTGGTTATAGTCATTATTTTAGCGACCTAAGAAAAATCATATAAGGTCAGGTTTTGCAATATAACAAAATAGATAGCAGAATATATGGGCATGAATATAGTACAGGGAGCAGGAAGATTTAAAAAATTTAAGCGAGAAGAAAAAAAGAGATATTTCAAGACCTGAACCCTTTACTGTTGATGAAGAAGGAATTGACTTGGATTTTAGAAGCCGGATAAAAGAGGGTTAAATGGATATTATTTCAATTATATTTATAGCATTTGGATTAGCAATGGATGCTTTTGCTGTATCTATCACCAGCGGATTAACCATAAAACACCTAAGAATTAATCATGCCTTAAAGATCGCAATATTTTTCGGATCATTTCAGGCTATTATGCCATTAATCGGATGGTCAGCAGGGCTGGGTTTTCGAAATTATATTTCTGGTATTGATCATTGGATCGCTTTTGGACTTCTAAGTATAGTAGGCTGTAAAATGATTTATGAATCATCTAAAATGAGAGCAAACAACAAGAAAATAGATCCACTGAATGTTTATGTTTTACTGATGTTGTCCATTGCCACAAGCATAGATGCTTTGGCCATTGGTCTAAGCCTGTCATTCTTAAACCTTTCTATCATGCTACCGGCAGTAATAATTGGAATTATAACATTTTTACTATCAATTTTTGGGGTTTATTTTGGTAATCGATTTGGGCATTATTTTGAAAGGAAAATTGAAATAGTTGGCGGTCTAATTTTAATCGGTATCGGAATAAGAATATTAATTGATCACTTAACTTGAAGAATGGCAAAAACATTTAGTGAATAACTTTCAATTTTTTTTAAAATATTTTTTCTACTTAAGCCAGCCAAGGAATGAAAATTACTGCAATTAGCTTTTTATTAGAAGCCCCCTTATGGTAAAATTATAATGTTTTATATCAATAATGTGAAAGGGAAAAAAATGGAAGAAAAAATTGTTTATTTCGAAAGACCAGGCAAGAAAAATACTACAGAGGCGATCAAATTAATTCTAGAAAGGGCAAAATCAAGAAATATCAACAGGATTGTTCTGGCATCAACCGAAGGGCTTACTGCCAAATCATTCTCGGATGCGGTTGAGGGGAAGGGTATTAATTTAGTGGTCATTCCCTGGCAGTTTGGCTTTAAGAAGGATGGAGGGAATCCCTTCCCCCGGGAATTAGTAAAGGAATTACAAGAAAAGAAACACATCGTTCACTTTGGAACGATGTTATTTCATACCGCCGATTTATACGGTACAGATACACCTTGATATTGTAGTCAATAAATACTACAATTGTATTCAGAAAGGACTACAATTATGGATATGTTTCGTATTACCAAATCTAAATTAAGAGAAGAACTTTTAGCGCTCTATTTTACCAATCCAAATAAAAAATACTATTTAAGAGAGTTAGAGAGGATACTTAATTTTTCAGTAGGAAATATTCGCCGTGAGTTGATTAAATTAAAAAATACAGGGCTTTTTCTTATTGAGAATAAAGGGAATCTGGTTTATTATTATTTAAATCAATCATAAGCAAAGTTAGAAATTGATGAAGAAGTTACTTATAATTATGTATATTTAGCAATGTTAAGATGTGCAAGGTCAATAGTGTTTAGGGATAAACTGGGGTCAGGCTTCACAACTTCACAAAATGTAAAGCGAGAACAGAAGAAGGAAATGTGAAGTTGTAAAGCCTGACCCCATGAACACCAGGAACAGGAAGGGGAACTACGCAAAAAATTTTTAAAATGAATCTAAAAAGCAAAGCGCCGATCGCTTTGTAGAGTTAGCTAATAAGGAGGTGAAAAATATGTATGTTGTATGTGTAACTGTCTTTATTAAACCAGAAAAAATTAAGGACTTTAAAGAAGAAACCTTTGAAAATGCTCGGAACACTCGCAAAGAACCGGACAATATCCACTTCAATGTCTTGCAGGCGGAAAATGATCCTTCGCAATTCTTCTTATATGAGGTTTATAAGTCTCCAGAAGGATTTCAGAACCACCAAAAAACTGAACATTATCTGAAATGGAAAGAGACTGTAGCAGATTGGATGGCTCAACCCCGTCAGGGCGTAAAGCATTACAGTCTCTTTCCAGCCGACATAGATTGGTAGTAAAAATAAGAGGAAAGACAGTGGGACGTCAGATATTGTTTAGGCAGATAGGATTAAGATATCTTATAATGTCTGTAATGAGTATTATGGTTGGAGCATCTTTAGCAAATAAAAAGTAGGAAGAAGTTATGGAATCCTTAAATAAAATTTCACTTATCGCTCCCTGTGGCATGAACTGCGGACTCTGTGTTAGTGATCTGGCGATGAAATATGACCTTAAGAAGGAGGGACTTAGAAAGAAATACTGCAGCGGCTGCCTGCCACGCGGTAAGAACTGTACCTTCATGAAAAGTCAGTGCGATCTGCTCGGGAAAGGACTTGTTCGGTTTTGCTATGAGTGCGAAAATTTTCCCTGTAGTCGGCTGAAAGTCCTCGATATGCGATACCGCACCAAGTACCATATGAGCATGATAGAAAACCTCGAATTCATCAAAGAGCATGGCATCGAGAGGTTCCTAGAAAAGGAAGAGGCAAAGTGGCGCTGCCCTGAATGTGGGGAAGTGATTTGCTGTCATAACGGACTGTGCTTGAATTGCGATCTCGATAAGCTGCGCCAGAATAAAAAGTACCGCTGGGATGAGGAGTAGATACCACAGACCAATTCAAATTTGTGACAGGGACGGGGGTTGTATAAGCCCAATAATTCGGCAATCTTTAGAGGAACATCTATAAAAAAAGATCTAAGAAGAAAATTGATAAATAGGTGTCTGTTCCTATTATTATTAAGGTGTCAGATTTGAATAATTCAGTAAATATCAAATAATGGAATAATCCTATGTCAATTGATATTAAGAGTATGGCTCAAATTGGCAACATAGTCACCGACTTGCGTTGCGTTGGTTGTGGTCATTGTGTAGATAGCTGTCCTACAGAAACACTGGGTTATTCAACGAAGTTTTTAGATTGGATTCATAAATATTAGATGAGGAGGTGAATAAGTATGTTGACAAAAAGAATGAAAATATGTATTGCTTCAGGAGCTGTTTTGGGGGTGATGTGTATTGTTGGAGCCTGGGTAAGGTCAGGTTTTCAGAGTGATGCTTACTTGTTGTTTGCTTTATGGTACAATCGATTGATTATGGGTTTGGTGATTGGATTGGCTGGTGGAAACCTGGGATGGCCGAAAATAATTGTCCGAGGTGCACTTTTTGGGTTAGTCGTTTCTTTTGCTTTTTATAGCTCTACAGGCTTTACTGATGTTGTAAGTTTCCTGGCAGGTGTCGTATACGGTATTATTATTGAGTACATTGCATTCAAATATGATGATTGACGGGAAGTCATATAGAAGTCGTATAGATAAAATTGAGACAGACATCTATTTATTTTGATATCACTTCTATGAAGCCTATGATCTATGAATTTGTGCAGGATGACCTCCACTCTTTCATTCTTTCTTTAAGGAGATATCAGACAATAAAAGTAGTAAGAATATCATCATTGATCATCGGATTGATGATGATAACTCAATGGATTTTTTAAAAAAGTCAATAAAAGGGAGCTATGAATAATCACTTTAACTTATCCAGTTTAAGCACAATTCAGATAAAAGAATTGTGGTCCAAGACTTATAACAGGGATGGTAAGCCAGATTGGTCTCATATATTTCCTTATTACCACGAAGAAATAGTATTCAAGGATTCGATTCAAAAAATAGTGGGGATTGAGGAATTCAAAAATCTTTGTGACAGACTAACATCCAGATGTCAACAGCTCAAGATGAATATCTCTTCAATTGTAAAGGAAAATAACATTATTTTTATGGAATGGGAAATGACTATGATTTTCAAAAAATTTCCCAGTTCTACAATTTACGGATCTACGAAACTTACCCTTCATCAAGACGGAAGAATCATTGAGCAAAGGGATTATTTTGATTTATGGGGAGATATATTCGATAATATTCCCTGGTTTGCAAAACCATATAGAAAATTTATGAAAAAGAAATTCGGTTAGGGAGGTTTTATCTTGTTTAAATATTTAAAACAGTATAAATGGGCCGACATGAAACAGATGATAGCCAATAACCGTGCTGATCAGCATTATAGTGATGTAAACTTGAAAGGAAAATGGTGTGTTTTAAGCGGTGCTACTTCCGGGGTAGGCTGGGAAGCCGCGAAAGCATTGGCTGCTCATGAAGCCTCTATTGTAATGATTAACCGTAATCAGGAAAAATCAGAAAAAGCTTGTGAGAACATTCGCTCTACTTACCATGTCGAATGCGATTATCTTATCGCTGATTTTGCAAATTTAGAAGAAGTGCATCAGGCAGCGGATTATTTGAACAATTTAGACCGGCGGATAGATATTCTCATTAATAATGCCGGCATGTATTGCACCAGGAAAACATATACCAAAGACAATTTAGAAACAGTATTTTGTGTTAACCACCTTGCGTCTTTTATACTAACCTACAAGCTGATGGAAAAGCTTAAAAAAAATGCTTCAGCACGAATCATTCAGGTCAATTCCCAGGGACACCGCTTTAATGGCTTGAATATAAATGACCTAAATTGGGAGAAAAGATATTACACCGGATTACGTGGTTATGGGGCTTCCAAAACTGCACAACTGCTAACAGTCTGGGAATTTGCCGATTTACTGAAAGGCTCGGGAGTCACAATTAATGCCATGCATCCCGGATCGGTAAAGAGCGGTATTGGAGAGAACAACGGCCCTCTGTATCGATGGTACAAACACAATTTCATAACGAAATTTTTAGCGGATCCTTCTATTTCAGGGCAAGCCCTTCACTATCTTGCGGCAGCACCGGAATTGTCCGATGTCACCGGGCAGTATTTCAATCTGACACTTGTTGAAAAATCTTCGCCACATGCCTTGGATCGGGAAATAGGTAAAGAAATATGGGCGATTAGTAAAAAGATGACAGGCTTATTGTAAATCAGGATTTTTCAAAAGGACTGATATTTAAAGATTAATCAGCAAATTTTTTTGTATAACAATTTTAAGGAGAGAATCAATTGAAATATGATGTAATTATCGTAGGAGGGGGAATGGCAGGACTTACTGCTGGTGCATTTGCGGCAGATGCCGGATATTCTGTTCTAATCTGCGAAAAGGAAAACCAACTCGGGGGTTTGATTAATTCTTTCGATAAGAAGGGTTTTACTTTTGACAGCGGAATTCGGGCCATAGAGAATTCAGGCATTGTATTTCCCATGCTTTCGAGTCTGGGCATCGAAATTGAATTTGTGGAGAGCCGGGTTTCTGTGGGAATTGAAGACAAGGTAATAGACATAATTTCAGAAGAAAACCTTAAGAATTATTTTGAGCTTCTAATCAGTTTTTACCCTGAAAACAGCGATGATATAAAAAGAATAATCAATAATATCAAAACAGTTATGAAATATATGAAAGTCTTATATGGTATAGAGAATCCCATCTTTAAGGATTTGAAACATGACCGGAATTATCTGTTTAAGGTACTCCTGCCCTGGATAGGAAAATTTTTCTTTACCATTGGCAAGATCAATCACATGAATATGCCAGTGGAAAAACATTTGCAAATGTTTACCGGAAACCAATCACTTATGGATATCATCAGCCAGCATTTTTTTAAAAAAACCCCCGCTTTTTTTGCCATGAGTTATTTCAGTCTCTATCTGGATTATAATTATCCCCTTGGAGGCACGGGGATGATTCCCCGCAGAATGGAAGAATTTTGCGTCAATAGAAAAGCAGAAATAGCGAAGAACACCAAAATTGTAGCCCTTGATCCCGATAATCACTCGATTACAGATGAACAGGGGAAAGCGTACTTTTATAAAAAGTTAATTTGGGCATCTGACCAAAAATACCTGTATCAGTGCATAGACACTAATAAAATTTTAGACCGAAAGACAAAACAAAAGACCATTGCAAGGAAGAACGAAATAGAAGAAAAAATTGGAGGCGACAGTGTTTTTACGCTTTATCTTTCTGTTGACTTAGCTCCGTCATATTTCTCGAAAATATCAAATGGACATTTTTTTTATTCACCCCTGAAAACGGGATTGGGCGAAAAAATATATTCAGATCTTAACCAGCTCCTTTCCATACAGTCCAAGACCCCCACTGAAAAAAACCTGGAAGAGATAAAATTTTGGATTTCAAAATACATCAGTTATACAACACTTGAAATATCCATTCCGGTGCTTAAAGATAAAAACCTTGCACCTGCAGGAAAAACCGGTTTGATATTAAGTGTTTTATTTGATTATAATTTGTGTAAAATACTTGATGAACAGGGATTGTACAATGAAATTAAAATATATATCGAAAACTGCATGATTGACACTCTTTCAAATTCAATCTATCCCCCAATCCGTTCAGCCATTATGGATCGCTTTTCGTACTCACCATTATCAATTGCAAAAAAAACTGGAAGTTCTGAAGGTGCTATTACCGGATGGGCTTTTACAAATAAGGGCATGCCAGCAGTAAATAAAATGCAAAATGTTTCGAAATCAGTGTTAACACCAATGAGCGATATTTTCCAGGCAGGACAGTGGACCTATAGTCCTTCAGGTCTGCCAATTGCCATATTAACAGGAAAATTGGCTGCAGACCGGGTTATTTCACAATTAAAAAAGAGAAAATAAAGTTAAAAAAAATAATTATAAGGGCTTTATCATATGAAACATTTTATACTAATTCTTTCCTGGATTATTGGATGGATACTGTTATTAAGAAGGACAAGATTTTTAGAGGCAAAAAGTCTTCAAAATAAAAGTATTCGCATTTCGGTGATCATACCAGCAATGAATGAGGAACACAATATAGGTAAAATATTAAATACTTTAAAAACTCAAAATTATAAACCCTACGAAATAATTGTAGTCAATGACCATTCTACAGACAAAACTGAATCTGTAGCATCTTCTTATGTAGACATTGATATTATATCTTTAAAAAAAGAACCACCAAAAGGCTGGATTGGAAAACCCTGGTCGTGCTGGAATGGATATCTTAAATCTACAGGTGATTTATTACTCTTTCTGGATGCAGATGTTGAACTTTCTGGAGAGGCTTTAGAGAGTCTGGTCACAGAATATATAAAACATGGTGGATTGATCTCTGTTTGGCCATATCAGAGATTTAAAAAATTCTACGAACATCTTATTATGCCTTTTAATTTAATCGCCATCTCTTCGATAAATTCTTTTTCTCTTTTTCAAAAATCTAATCCCCTTGGGGTTTTTGGACCCGTGATTTTGACTTCAAGGAGCGGCTATGAGAAAACTGGCGGGCATCTTGCAGTAAAGGACCAGGTTGTTGAGGATTTAAAAATTGGGAAGATTTTCTTAAAAAAGGGGATAGGTGTTACCAATATATTGGGCGGCGAAATAATAAAGTTTCGTATGTATCCAAAAGGGCTAAAACAGCTTTTTGAGGGTCTTAGTAAAAATATGGCTTTCGGTGCAATTCAAATTGGTATGATAAATTTTTTAATATTATGTTTATGGTTTGGTGGTATATACTCTCTGGCAATTTTTTTACAGTTTCTATCTGGTTCAGTTTTGGCATTTTAGGACACGCCTTTTCTCCAATGTTAAGGTTCAATGGTGGAAAAGCAGTTGCCACTACTTTTGGCGCATGGACCGTATTAACAAAATGGGAAGCGCCGACCATTCTTGGGATTACTTTCACGATCTTTACCCTTTTAAAACCAAAAGATAGAACAGTTGAAGAAGATGCCTTTAGAGTTCTTTTGGGATTTATTGCCTTGCTACCCTATGTTCTTTATAAATTATATATTTGCCAAGCTCATATTCTCTTATTTTATATAGGCAATCTGTGTTATTGCCTACAAAAATACAATTAATAAATGAGAAAAAACATTAAGCATATGTTGATAGATTAGTTTGCTAGTGTAAATGAAATAGTGCGCTTATGATGTGAGATTCTGGAAAAAAGAAGATAATTATCTAAGATAGAAAGGAGTAACTTCATGAAAAAAATACTATTTCTAATCATCTTTTTGCTATATTCTACTAGTATTTTTGCTGAACCATTAAACGTGACTATCGAGATTAGTGAAGTATTACCCAATCAAGGTAAAATAATTATGGCAATTTTTAATTCCAAAGATGGATATAAAAATAATATTCCTTACAAAGCACTAACGATTGATTCTACTTCCGCTACTCTATTGATAGATGAAGTACTACCAAATGGAGAATATGTTATATCTATGTTTCAGGATAAAAATGGAAATGGGAAACTTGATACTTACATTTTCAACATACCTAAAGAGCCAATAGGGTTAACGAATTATTTCAAAAAAGGAATTCCTGGGCCATACAAAAAATTAAAAATGCAAGTTAATGAAGACAAAATGATTATTAAGATTAAGATGATACATTTTGGTGGTAAATAGCGAGTATATCTAACCCCATTTACATCTCATTTTCAATTTCTTAATAGTAGTGTATGCCAAATGTTGAGATTTGACACATGGATTCATACGAATGGAGAATAACTATGAAACTGAAAGACAAAGTTCAGGAATTTAGCCGAAGAATATAAAGGACATCCTATTTCCATTCATATGCTAATCCCCGGCATGGTCGAAACCGATTTTTATCATGATATCAAGACAAGCCCCAAGTTAAATAAAGATTTAAAGAATTTACCTTATGCATTGGAAGCTTTTAGTGTGCCCATCGAAGAAGTGGGGAAAGCGTGTGCAGATATTGCCGCTCAGGAACCAGGAAAAGATACTGGGAAAATTTATTCACTGTTGCGGGGAAAAAGGTTGCTGAGAGGAATTGGTATGGCTGACCATTCATTGGGAGCAGCCTTGTATGCTTTGAAGGCCGTAAAAATTGCTGGTAAATCAGTAGATGTAGAAAGAAAATGGCAAACTGAACAATTACCATCAGAAATTAAGGAGCTTATCCTAACCACAATGAGTTTGAAATAGAAGCAACATATATTTTTAATTACCCCCCATAAAGCCTTTATTTACAAGGCTTTCATACCCCCTTCAGGAATGCCCTTTTAACGCACGTAGAGTGCCTTTAAACGCACCTCAATTTTCAAAAAAACGGCAATTACGACCCCCATTTTTAGCCTATTTTTACCTCCCTAAAATTAGGAAACCCTTATAAAAAGCCACTTTCAGATTTTTAGATGATGGAATTTTAGTCAAAAAAGTGCCATTTTTGAGGGGTAAAGTATAAGTTAAGGCAAAATATACTCGTACAAGCAGTTCTGGCGTTATTCTCTTGAAAGCCTTGTAAAATAAGGCTTTCAAGAAGGTATTTCCCCACAGGTTTTACACATTTTCCCCATTTGTAAGTAAATATTGTTAGTTTTACTCTCTCTGTCATTACGAAATTTCGAAGAAAGTGCGGGAATCCAGTTTTTTTCTTGAAAAAGAAGGGTTTTATAAGCCTTTTGTTGTAGTATAAGAAGGAAGGTTATGTATATAGTACACTGCAGGTAATTTTATAGCAAATTATGACTTTTTGTTTACAATCATTAGTATAGTATTCTAATAAAAAAAAAGGCAAAGAGGCAAAGAAATGAAACATACTGAATTTAAATTCAAGACCTTTGATGAATTATAGCTCTTCGGTAGATAATATAGAGATAGGTCCTATTTTCTCAGGTGATTAATATTTTATTTTAAATTAGATAAACAGGGAAGGTGTACCTCGTGAAATGGTCAACAACATAAAACAATGATAGAGTTATCCAGAGAAATCCTGGTAGAAGAATTAGCTTAGCTTAAATATTTCTTTTAGTTCCTGGTTGGAGAGTTCACTGAGCCATTTTTCACCGGCAGAAACAGTTAAATTAACCAACTCTTTTTTGGCGCTGATTATTTCATCAATTTTTTCTTCGAATGTACCGATGGTAATAAGTCGGTGTACAAATACATTCCTGCTTTGGCCGATACGGTAAGTTCGGTCAGTTGCTTGTGCTTCTACGGCAGGGTTCCACCAGAGGTCATAGTGGATGACGTTGGTTGCGGCGGTCAGGTTAAGGCCTGTACCTCCTGCTTTCAGTGAGATGATCATAATTGGGGAGGTATTGCCATTCTGGAAATCCTCGATCATCATTTCCCGCTTTTTCCTGGTGAGGCTGCCGTGAAAAAAGAGAGGCACTATTCGAAGTTCTGTCTGGATTAGTTGTACCAGTAGATTCCCCATCTCTTTGTATTGGGTGAACAAGAGAACTTTTTCTCCGGTAGAAACAATCTTTTTTAGTAGAGAAATAGTCATCTCTGCTTTGCCCGAGTGCTCTTTAATGACAGTTCCTTTTTTGGTATACTGAACCGGGTGGTTGCAGATCTGTTTTAGAGAGGTCATTAACTTGAAAACAAGTCCCCGGCGCGCGATTCCTTCGCTTTCCGAAATCTCCTGTATATTGGCATCTACAACACGCTGATAGATAGCAGTCTGTTCTTTGCTCAGGTAACAGTATTCATTTTTTACTATTTTATCCGGTAAATCCTGTATAATAGAACGATCTGTCTTCATACGACGCATAATGAATGGGGCGGTGGATTTTTGCAATAAGGCGATTTTTTTCTGATCACGGTACTTTTCGATGGGCATGGCAAAACGTTGCTCAAAATTCTGTCGGGTTCCCAGGTAGCCTGGGTTCAAATAATCAAAAATACTCCAGAGCTCACTCAGGCGGTTTTCTACCGGCGTTCCGCTTAAAGCGATAGAGCCAATGGCTTTTAATGTTTTAACCGCTTTGGTCTGCTTACTATCTGCATTTTTTATATTTTGAGCTTCATCAATAATGATAAGGTTCCATTTTCTTTTTGCAAATTTTTCAACTTCCTGGCGCATTAACCCATATGTGGTAATGACTAAATCGGCGTGAGCGGTAATAAGTCGACGTTCTGGTCCGTGATATGTCAAAGCTCTTAAAGATGGGGCAAATTTGTTGCATTCCTTCAGCCAGTTACCGACCAGGGTAGTCGGGCAGATTACCAGTGCAGGGTGCTCCAGTTTTTTCTCTTCTTTGAGCTTTAAAATAAGAGCAATCGCCTGGATGGTTTTACCCAATCCCATATCATCGGCCAGGCAGGAACCGAGCCCTTTGTCAGCGTTAGAATAAAGCCACTGAAAACCTCGCTTCTGGTAGGGTCGAAGTACTGTTTTTAGGGTTTTTGGGATTTTGATCAGTTTGAATTTGGTAAGCCCATCTATCATTTTACGGAGTTCATTATCAGAATGAAAAAAAATACTGGCGGTCTGTCCGGTTAGTGATGCTTGCATTATTTCCGCAGAAGATAATTTAGGCAAAGGTTGGTTTAGTTTTTTAACTATTCGCGCTACTTCTTCAGGCTGCAGTAGCAGATAGTGCTCTTTGAACTTTACTACCCCTACTGCAGATTTGACCAGCTGGAGAAATTCTTTTCGCGTTAGCTTAAGATCACCCAGAGCCACCTCCCAGGAGAATGTTAACATTTCTTCCAGGTTAAAATAAGAAATGTTTTGCTTCTCGCTGGCTTTGAGCTTAGCTCCCAGAGACAGCTGAGGTGAGCTAAGTATTTTTAATTCTTTGGGTACGATCACACGTATGCCAAGCATATTAAAGATATGTTGACCATTTTGGATAAATTTGGCCATTTCCAGGGGGTCGATAAGGGGTGACTTCTTTCCTTTACTACTGAGAACCGTTTTTAGAGGTGGGAAATAAGTAGAAGCTGCAGAAATTTGGTGGGCTACGGTAAAGCGCACCATTTCAATGGGACGCGAGAAAATAGTTTTTTTTGTCGTAAATACATCCGCTAAAGGGAGAAGTGGGGAAAGGGGATCTTTTTTGTTTTCTACCTCTACCTGTAACTGAAAATAAGTTTTCTTCCCCGGGAGTATTTCGATCCTAATTGCCGGAGAAATATCATTTCCACTTAAGTTTAGTATACTTAACCAGTTTTTAATTACATTAGCGGTCTGCTTTTCGGTAAAGTCCTGAACCGGGTAATAGTCCCCATTAAAAAAAGTGTTACAAAGTTTATTACTTTCTTTGATCCCGGCAAAGCGATGCACAATATGAGTCAGGATAAGTGATAAAAGAGACTTGGCGGCATCTCGCCCCATAAAAATAGATTTTTCTTTTTTTCGATAAAAAAAAGTTGCCGGGATGAGGTTCGCCAGAAAGTCCAGGGCTTTTTCAGTGACTTTCGCCTGGTAGAGGGGCATATAACGCACAAAAAAGTTGCCTTTTTGGTCATTTTTGATCTGTGGTACAAATGCTGATGCTCGGGCCAGGGCCAGGGCTATAGTGGTTGCGATGCTGATAAGTCTTACCTCGGGGGAGTTTTCTTCAGAAGAAAGCCGCAGTGGTAGTCTTATAAAGTAATCAATTAGGATTGCTGCAGGCAATAGTCTTCCTTTTTTCCTTTTTAGAACCAGTTTTTCATCCACGGTTTCGGGAACGGAAATCATTTTTGATGGGACTTCCAAACCTTCCGGGATTTTTTTTGGGAGAAAGATAAAAAAAGAAGTTTCGGACAAGGGCTGGCGCACCTTAATTCCCGGATCGAGCAGGCAAATATTTGACTTTAACCAACTGGGGGACTCTTCCAGTAGCTGTAGCTGTTTTATATGGTTTGCTATATTACGATAAGCTTTAAAGAGGAGCTGTGTAAAATTACCCTCGGGGTAAAACAAAGGGGATTCCTCCAGGAGGGCAAAAACGGCACTACTATCCTTTTCTTGAGAAAGAGAACTTAAAATTGAAGAAAACTCGGGTTCGACTTTATTGTCTTTAATGGGAACTTTTATTTGTGTATAAGGGATAAAAGTTTCTTTGTTTTCAGCAGCCGCGGCAGGTTCTGCAAAACCGGCGGCCTGCATCAGCGTGTTGGTTTTCACTCCTCGTAGGTGAAATAAAATAAAGGGGTTTTTGTCCACTTCATTAGCGATAAGGTAATAGACTGCAGCGAGGTGCTTGCAGGGGTTAGCCCAGTCGGGGCAGGAACAATTTGCGTTAAGTTCTTGCCAGGTAGTCGGTAAAAGAAAGATATTTTCTTGAGCAAGCCGGTCTAACATCTCTTCCGGTAGTTTTCCCAAAGCCAATTCGGAGGCCAAGGACGGATCTTCGGCGATACAGGATTGTATTTTCGCGAACTGTTCCGGGGAAAATTTTTGCAAGTAAATTGTTACTTGATAAGGTTTTGGTTGTCTACCTTTTACTTTTGCTTTCACAATACCCTTACAAATCTGAATCTCTTGTACCCTACCACCGTCGGCATAACTTCTTCCCCTGGGTAAGCGGTTGGTGTCATAATCAATTCGTGCCATTGCTTCTAACCAGGCATTTCCCCACCAGGTACGCCCGAATTTATTTCTGGTAACCATCAGTACTCCTTACCGCAATTCATTGATTTTTTCATTAAACGATTATATCATAAAGCGCTAATGTGGGGGAAGGGGAAATATTTGACAAAATTTTAAAACAATGTTAAAATTTCTCTAAATTTCACTCGTTAATTATTTAACGTATTAAAGAATGAAAATAAAATTTTGAAAGAGACAAGGGTTAGGGAAGAGGTATAGTCGATGAATATTCCTAAAGGTTTAAATGATTTGTTGCCAGGAGAAGTTTTGAAGAGGAGATTATTAGAAAATAGAATAAGTAAGATTTTTACCCAATGGGGTTATCAAGAGATCATTACTCCTACTTTTGAATTTTATGAAACACTGGCAAAGGGTGCAGGGTCAATGATGCAAAAGGAGATGATTAAGTTTTTTGACCGAGAAGGAAATATTATTGCCTTTCGCCCTGAGATGACTACTTCTATCGCCAGAGTAGCTTCGACTAAAATGCAACTGGAGCCAAAACCATCGAGATTGTATTACATAGGTAATGTATTTAGGTATGATGATAAAGTGGGAAACCAAAGAGAGTTTTGCCAGGCAGGGGTAGAACTAATAGGGGTCAATAGCAAAGAAGCGGATGCAGAGGTTATTGCTTTGGCGGTGGAGAGTTTGAAGAATAGTGGGCTTAGGAAATTTATTATAGACATAGGTCATATCAATTTATTTAATGGAATTATGCAATCGATAAAAATTGAAGAAAAAAGAAAACAGGAAATAAAAGAAGCAATTTTAAATAAAAATTTTGTATTACTGGAAAAGATATTATATTTTTCCGATATTAAAGATGAGGAAAAAGAATTTATTTTGAAGATGCCCACCTTAAGGGGGAAAGAAGAAGTATTAGAAGAGGTGGAGAAGATAATAAACAATGAATTATCGATGTCTGCCTTAAAGGAGATAAGAGGAGTATATAATCTTTTAAGAAATTATAAATTAGAAGAATATATTCTAATAGATTTAGGAATTATTCGTGATTTTGATTATTATACCGGGATTATATTCGAAGGCTATACTGACTACTTAGGGTTTCCGGTCTGTGGTGGAGGGAGATATGATAACCTGTGCTCAAAATTTGGAGAAAATATACCTTCTACTGGTTTTGCCATCGGATTAGAAAGATTGATAATGGCCTTAGAGAGAGAGGATATAAATTCACTAAATTTAGAAAGAACTGAGCAGTATTTGCTATATTACCAAAATAATGAAGACAATTTTAAAAAAGCCCTGGTGGTAGCTAAAGATTTGAGAAAAAAGGGGCTGATTGTAGAGCTGGAAGTAGGAAAGAGAAAGTTTACCGAGGTGTTGAAATATGCTCGCTCTAAAGGAATAAAATATATATTGATAGTAGATGATAAGCGATTAAATAAAATCAAAAGAGTTGAAGTAGTATCCGAAAAAGAGGAAATCATAAATTATGAATAGAGAAAATAATACTAATTATTTGGTTATTGCTTTATCCGGCGGGAAATTATTCAAACCTTCTATCCAATTATTTGAGAGGATAGGGATAGATTTAAAGGGTGGAAAAGAGATAAGCAGGAAGCTAACATTTTTTAACGAGGAAGAGGAGATTAAATTTATTATTACCAGACCCAAAGATAACCCCACCTATGTTGAATGTGGAGCAGCAGATATCGGGATAGTGGGGGAGGATGTGTTATTAGAAGAAAAAAAAGATGTTTATAGACTCTTAGATTTAAAGTTTGGAAGGTGCAAAATGGTAGTAGCTGCTTTAGAGGGAGGGAAGCAAGAAAAATATTATAAAAATAACGGACACCGTTTAAAAGTGGCTACTAAATATCCTCATATTGCTGGAGAATACTTTAAGAAAAAAGGAATATATGTGGAATTAATAAAGCTCTATGGCTCTGTAGAATTGGCCCCTCAGGTAGGTTTAGCAGATATGATTGTTGATATAGTCTCTACCGGACGTACCTTAGAGGAAAATAAGCTTACCATCATTGATGAAATAATTCCTATTAGCGCTCAGCTTATCGTTAACCGAATTAGTTATAAGACTAAACATAAAAGAGTTACCAGCCTTTCGCAGGACATTAAAAAATTTATATCCTTAGAATCAGATAAAATTGCAGAATGGTAAGGGCATAGAGCATATAGAGATAAATAGAATGATTGTCTAAAATAAATTTCTAAAAAAATATCTGAAATATTGCAAAAGAAGGGATTGATTAAAAATTGATAGAGACCATTTTTTTAAACAGAGAAAATAAGGAAAAAATAAAAGAGACCTGCATACATAAGCATTCTGAAGATAACCTGGTAGAGGATATTAAAGATAAGGTGAGAGAAATTATATTAAGAGTGAAAAAGGAAGGAGATAACGCCCTTCTTGAGTTTACGGAAAAGTATGATGGCATAAGACTGAATCCCTCAGAAATACTGGTAGGCAAAGAGGAATGGGGTAAGGTTAGTCAAGAAGTAAGTGCTGATTTATTGGAAGTAATAAAAGAGGCGATAAAAAAGATTAAAAATTACCACCTGCATCAGAAAGAAAATTCCTGGTTTACGACAGAAGAAAAGGGTATTATTTTGGGGCAAGTAGTGAATCCCATTAAGAGAGTGGGTTTGTATGTCCCGGGAGGAACGGCTGCCTATCCTTCTTCTCTTATTATGGCAGCAGTACCAGCAATGATTGCAGGGGTTAAAGAGATTGTGGTGGTAACTCCTCCTTCTTCTGATGGTAAAATAAATCCTTACTTATTATCTACTGCTAAAGAATTAAATATATCAGAGATTTATAAGATAGGAGGAGCCCAGGCCGTCGCTGCTTTAACCTATGGAACAGAAACTGTAAAGAAAGTAGATAAAATTGTGGGTCCAGGGAACATCTATGTAACTCTGGCAAAAAAGATGGTATTTGGAGAGGTAGATATAGATATGCTGGCGGGACCGAGTGAAATCCTTATCTGGGCTGATGAAAAGGCTAATCCCCGATATTTAGCCTGTGATTTACTTTCTCAAGCTGAGCACGATGTGGAAGCCTCGGCAATTTTAATTACTGCTTCTTCCTCGTTGGCTGATAAAGTGAGGAAAGAGATTGAACAGGAGTTAAAGAATTTAAATAGAAAGGAAATCATTCAAGAGTCTTTAAAGAAAAAAGGGAAGCTAATTGTTGCCGAGGATAAAGAGATGATTTTAGATTTTGTCAATGGTTTTGCACCTGAACATTTAGAATTACAAATAGAAAACCCCTGGCAGATATTGGGAGAAATAAAAAATGCCGGGGCAATATTTGTGGGTGCTTATTCTCCGGAGGCTTTAGGGGATTATTGGGCAGGGCCCAATCATATTCTTCCTACTTCCGGCGGAGCAAGATGTTTTTCGCCCTTATCGGTAAAAGACTTTACCAAGAGGAGTAGCATCATTTTCTATGATAAAGAAAGATTAGGACAAGCCAGCGAAAAGATCGCCAGTTTTGCCAGATTAGAAGGATTGGAAGCCCATGCCCGTTCTATAGAAATAAGAAATTTAGAATAACCAAGTGGGGTCAGGTCTCAACATTTGACATAACTCGCTCCTAAATAAAATAGCTAAAAATGTTATGTCAAATGTTGAGACCTGACCCCTAGGTGAAGAAAGAGTTGATTAATTAATGTTAATTTCAGAAAAATTAAATTTAAATTATTTATTTAGCGAAGACAGTATTTTAAATAAAAAGATTTTGGATAAAATTCCTCAGATAGATACTCTGGTCTTTGATATTGATGGTGTCTTAATTGATGTGCGGGATTCTTTTAGGAAAGCTGTATGCCAAACAGTTCAATTTTATTTTAAAAAGATATTAGGATTTCAAGGTTCACAAAATTTAATAAACACGGAAGAAACTGAATATTTTAAAATAGCCGGGGGCTTTAATAATGATTGGGATTTAACTTCAGCAGTCGTTCTGTTTTACCTGATGAAAGCCAGAGAAAATAATTTAAAAGATGTCGATGAACTTAGAACCGTAAAGCCAGATATAAAAACCTTTAGCACTAAGATGTTATCTCCCGGAGGAGGTTTAACTAAAGTAATAGATTCAATCGAGAAAGATGGGCAAGTAAAAGAAGGGATATTGAGTCTGTGGGATAAAGATTTAA
>JBBRDV010000015.1:0-27298 GCA_038203565.1 Atribacterota bacterium | reverse complement strand
GGGCCAGAAGAATATGTTCTCGAGTCTGGGGCATGGGGCCATCGGCAGCAGATACCACCAGGACAGCTCCGTCCATCTGGGCTGCTCCGGTAATCATATTCTTGATGTAGTCAGCATGTCCCGGACAGTCGATATGGGCATAGTGTCTCTTTTCGGTCTCGTATTCGGCATGAAAGACCGAGATGGTAATACCTCTTTCCTTTTCTTCGGGAGCATGATCGATATCATCAAACTCCTTCACCTCGGCAAGGCCTTTAGTAGCCAGATATTTAGTGATTGCTGAGGTTAAGGTTGTTTTGCCATGGTCTACATGACCGATAGTACCCACATTAACATGGGGTTTAGTTCTTACAAATTTTTCTTTTGCCATTTGATTTTTCCTCCTTAAATACAAAAAAATAGTATTCCTATATTTATCTGATTTAACTGGAGCCCACGACCAGAATTGAACTGGTGACCTCATCCTTACCAAGGATGCGCTCTTCCAACTGAGCTACGCGGGCGCAATTTTTGGAGTGGTGGGGAGGGAAGGGTTCGAACCTTCGAAGGCGTTAAGCCAACGGATCTACAGTCCGCTCCATTTAACCACTTTGGTACCTCCCCATGATTTTCGTATCTCGTATATCGTCGTCCGTATCTCGTTATAGAAAACAGGTTTTAAATATTCATTTGATATCCTTAATTATTGCATCTTTGCGAGATACGATTCACGAGATACTGCTTTATCATCTTGGAGCCGATGATCCGGTTCGAACGGATGACCTGCTGATTACAAATCAGCTGCTCTGCCAACTGAGCTACATCGGCGATTCTACATATTATAGTTATTTTTAATAATTAAGTCAATCTTTTTAAAAGCTATTTTTAAAAGCTATTTCGTAATTAATTCTAACTTCCTTTTTATCCTTTGTAAAGCATTATCTATAGACTTTACATGCCTTCCTAAATTAGCTGCAATTTCTTGATAAGATTTAGCATCTAAATAAGATTCCAAAACATCTCTTTCTAATTCTGATAATATTCTTTTGATTCTCACTTTTAGATTGTTCAATTTTTCACTGTTTAAAAATAAGTCCTGAGGATCATTAATGTTCATATTATCTACAATATCCAATAAGGTTCTGTCAGAATCCTCATTATAAATTGGTCTATTAAGAGATATGTATGAATTTAAAGGTATATGTTTTTGCCGGGTAGCACTTTTTATGGCTGTAATAATCTGCCGAGTAATACATAATTCAGCAAATGCCTTAAAAGAGGAAAGTTTTTTAAATTGATAACTTCTTACTGCTTTGTAAAGTCCAATCATTCCTTCCTGAATGATATCTTCCGTATCAGCACCGACCAAAAAATACGAGCGAGCCTTTATTTTTACTAATTTTTTATATCTATTAATCAAACATTCTTCTGCTAACAAATTTCCTTGGTAAGCTAAGCAAATAAGCTCTTCATCATCACAATTCCGGCAATTAATAAAACTCCCATCCCCTTCTTTTAGCCTCATTAATTGTTCCTCCTTGAAAATTCGTATATCCTCTTCCACCTCACACCGCTAGAGGTATCTTCGAGAAGTATTCCTTTTTCCTTCAATTTATCTCTAATTTGATCCGATTCAACCCAATTCCTCTTTTTTCTCGCCTCTTCTCTCCCTTCAATTAATTTCTTAATTTCTTGCTCGAAACTTTCTTCTTGATCAAAGACTTTCAAAATCCCCAATATTTCACCGGCTAATTCCTGATAAAATTTAAGAATTTTTTCTAACACTTCTTTATTTTTTGTGCTCGGAGAGTTCAGGTAGGTATTTACCTCTCTGGCAAAACTGAATAACCAGCTTAGGGCAACAGGGGTATTAAAATCATCATCCATAGCTTCTATAAATTTTTGTTCATTTTCTTTTCTTTTTTCTAAGATCAGCTCATCATTTTTATCTTTTGATTTTCTAAATTTACCTTGTTTTAATAAATGTTTTACATTAAAAATTGTATTATTTAATCTCTGCAAACTGCTCTCTGCTTGCTGAAGTTGCTCCTCGTTAAAATTAAGGGGACTCCTATAATGAGCTGAAAGGATGAAATACCGAATTATTTCTCCTTTGTATTTCTGGCTGATGTCTCTTACCTTCATTATATTTCCTAAAGATTTAGACATTTTCTGATTATTTAAACAAAGGTAACCATTATGCATCCAGTACCTTACAAACTGTTGATTAGTGTAAGCTTCGCTTTGGGCAATTTCATTTTCATGATGAGGAAAGATTAAATCTGAACCCCCGGTATGTATATCAAAACTTTTTCCCAAATATTTCATCGACATAGCAGAACATTCAATATGCCAACCGGGTCTTCCCTTCCCCCAGGGACTCTCCCATGAGGGTTCTCCTTCCTTCGCTCTTTTCCATAAGGCAAAATCTATAGGTTCCTTTTTTCTTTCATCTACTTCTACTCGAGCTCCTTCTTTTAGTTCTTCGATATTTTGACCAGAAAGTTTTCCGTAACCTTTAAATTTAGATACATTAAAAAATACATCACCGTCTATTTCGTAAGCATATCCTTTTTCTTCTAATCCGTTTACCAGTTCTATTATTTCCTTGATGTGTTCTGTTGCTCGAGGATGAACATCTGCTCTTTCTATATTAAGTGAATCAGCATCAATAAAATACTCTTGAATAAATTTTTCCGCTAATTCCGAGACTGTAATCTTTAATTCTTTTGCTTTATTTATCATTTTATCATCGATATCAGTTATATTTTGTATGTATTTTACCTTATAACCTTTAAATTTTAGAAACCTTCTAACTACTTCAAAGGTTATAAAGGGTCGAGCATTCCCTATATGAATGTAATTGTAAACTGTAGGTCCACAAACATACATCCCAACTTCTCCTTCTTTAAGGGGGATAAATTCTTCTTTCCTTCGAGTCAAAGTATTATATATCTTTAACGCCATTTTTTGTACCTTTTCAAATCTTAATTTATTTTAATTAACTGGTAAAATTAATCGTTAGTATATCGTATTGCGTATCGAGTATCGCGTGAAGACAATCAGAATTCATGGATAAAAGCACGGTGCAAGATTAAAGTTAGCCAGTTTACCAGTTAAGTTAGTGGTTAATTGACTAATAGACAGGCGAGACGCCTGTCCTACTTCTATTTTCTTCACTATATACGATATACGAATATTATTGTCTTGAAGATAATCTAACTACATTTTTAAATTCATTAGATTTTCTATCCATTACACTTTTTACCCTGCCAAAGATCATCCTACCGGCAGGAGTTTGCAAAATACTGGTTACTAAAATATTCACTTTTTTCCCAATATATTTGTGCCCATCTTCCACTACTATCATGGTACCGTCATCAAGATAAGCAATCCCCTGCTCTGGTTCTTTGCCTTCCTTTATTATTTGGGTATTCATTTCCTCGCCAGGTAAGATAACCGCCTTTAGAGCATTAGATAAATCATTGATATTCAAAACAGGAATCCCCTCAAGCTGGGCAACTTTATTCAAATTATAATCGTTAGTTATTACTTTTGCTTTAATCTCTTTCGCAAGTTTAATTATCTTGGCATCAACCTCTTTGGGTTCATTGTAATCTTTGCCAACAATTTTTACCTTATTCTTTCTGATTTTAGTCATTTTATTAAGTATATCTAAACCTCGGCGCCCTCGGTTCCTTTTTAAAGAATCCGAAGAATCGGCAATATGCTGGAGCTCAGACAAAACAAAACGGGGGATTATAAGTTCACCCTCTAAAAATTCTGTCTGACAAATGTCTAAAATACGACCATCAATAATTACACTCGTATCTAAGATCTTGGGATGGACAAAATTCTTACTATTTTCTTTTCCTCTTACTTTATTAATATTTCTAAAATATCCAAAAAAATTAAATACTTCATCTTTTTTATTAATTCCTATATTTATCCCTAAAGATCCTAGTATCACGCTTAATATAATAGGAAGATAGGAACCAATTATAGGAATAAATGAGAGTGAATAGGCTAACAAATTTGCAATAATAAGACCAATAATTAATCCAATTGTAGCAGCAGCAAAGTTTTGAGTGGGTATTTTCTGTAAATGGCAAATAATTTCTGAAAATAAACTTTGGATTTTGGTATTAAATAAAAAGGAGAACAAAAAACCAACTGTTCCTCCTCCAGTTATTGCTAAGATCCTGAATAAAATATCATAATAAATATATAAGTCAGAAATAAAATAGAATTTATTATATGCCCCGTAGCCTATCACTGCGCCAACAATAATAAACATGATTTTTAAAATTCTTTTTGCTGGCATAGTTATTTCCTCCTTCTATGCGCTATTTTATTTATAAAAAAATATAGAATTAACACCTCCCCTTTTTTCTATTACCAAATTGTATTTTTTAAATAATATCTCAAATTGTTTTAATTTGATACTTATAGCTCTAATAAACTCATTACCCAAATACTAAATCTTCAAACTCTTAAGTTATTCCTTTGATTCTCTAAAAACCAAATAAATTATAGCATGCTCCCTTATTTCTGTCAAAATAAGAATAATAATTCCTTGACAAAGAGCTTAACCTGTAAGTATAATTAAATAAAGTTAAAATTGAGTATTTTAGTAATTTCATTAAAACTATCTCGGCATTTATCTAAATGGCAAAATGTTTTCCTGGGGGTACTGATTATGAACAAAGAAAATGGAAATGTTACTTTTCAAAAAAGTGTCAACCAATTTTTAATCCAGCATCGGAGTATCCTTGACCTTATGACTAAATATCAAGAATCTAACGCCCGTGTAAACCGAGCAATTGCTAAAGCGGTTACCCAATGCGGTTGTATACAAATTAAAGCAAAGAAGCAAACCATTCCTTCTAATGCAAAATTGATGGAAATCTATAAATTCATGGATGCCCATATAGAAGGCTCATTATGTGATAGTTGTAAAGAAATTGTCGAAACAGAATTAGGTTCAAGTCTTTTTTATGCTACCGCAATATGTAACATATTAAATTTAGATTTTGATGAAATAATTAAAAAAGAAGAAGAAAGAATCTCAACTTTAGGTATTTATAATCTTACCTAATTGGTTAACTAATTAAGAGCAAGGTTGATAGCTTCTTGAACAGTCTTTACTCCTACAATCTCTAAACCTTTTTTTGATGAAAAATTGTTTAAATTCTTTAAATTGCTTTTTGGAAGAATGCATCTTTTAAAGCCCATTTTAAATACTTCCTGTATCCGTTTTTCTACCTGATTCACCATCCTAACTTCTCCAGCCAGCCCTACTTCTCCAAATATAACTGTAGTTGGATCAATCGGCACGTCCTTAAAGCTTGAAGCTATAGCCATACTAATAGCCAAATCTAAGGCAGGTTCTAATACCTTTATCCCACCAGCAATATTTACATGAACATCTTGAGAGCGTAAGGAATATCCCACTCTTTTTTCGAGAACCGCCAGGATAAGTAAAACCCGATTATAGTCTACGCCAGTAGTCATTCTTCGAGGTATACCCAGACTGCTATAACTCACCAACGCTTGCATCTCCACCAATAATGGCCTACTGCCTTCAAAAGTAGCTGCCACCACTGAACCAGAAACATGGGAAGGTTTTTCTGAAAGAAGCAATTCAGAAGGATTTAATACTTCTATCAAGCCTTTCTCTCCCATTTTAAATATCCCCAATTCATTGGTAGAACCAAATCTATTCTTTGTAGAACGAAGTATCCGGTAAATATTGTATTTTTCACCCTCCAGATAGAGAACGGTGTCTACAATATGTTCAATAACTTTAGGTCCGGCTAGCATCCCTCCTTTAGTTACATGTCCAATAATAAAGACAGAAATTTCTTTACTCTTGGCTAAACGCATTAATTGAGCAGTACATTCTCTTACCTGACTAATGCTTCCTGGTGAGGAACTAATCTCGTAATCATTAATAGTTTGAATAGAATCTACAATAACCACTTTTGGTTTAATTTCACTGATATGTTTTTTTATAACTTCTATATCGGTTTCAGAAACTAAAAAAAGCTTTTCCGCAAGAACACCTAATCGGGTAGCTCTTAATTTAATCTGATAAAGTGATTCTTCTGCAGAAATATATAATATTACCCCACAGTTGCTGCTCAAGGAATTGGCTATTTGTAAAAGAAGGGTAGATTTTCCAACGCCCGGTTCTCCCCCAACTAAAATTAGGGAACCAGGGACAATCCCCCCACCCAATACTCTATCAAACTCCGAAATTTCTGTTCTATATCTCGATTTACTTTCTTCTTCTACCTCAATTTTGCTAATGGGTAAAGGTATAGAATGCCCTTCAGGATGAAGAGAATATTTTTTCTCTTCTTTAAATACTT
The DNA here is from genome assembly GCA_038203565.1 of Atribacterota bacterium. Taxonomy (GTDB): domain Bacteria; phylum Atribacterota; class Phoenicimicrobiia; order Phoenicimicrobiales; family Phoenicimicrobiaceae; genus Sediminicultor. The sequence continues at coordinate 20,945 of JBBRDV010000015.1, read as the reverse complement.
CTTGAATTAAAGTATTCCATCCTCCACAATCTGGACAACGCCCCAACCACCTGGAAGATTCATAGCCACATTGCTGGCACCGAAAAAAAGCTTTTTCTTCTTTAGCCATTTTAGCTCCTCTGTCTTAATCTGGTTATTTTTTCTTTTTAGAAAACATTATTTTCCCGTCCTTTGCCTTAATTAATATACAATCCCCTTCTTCAAATTCACCAGCCAATAACTTTTCAGAAATAGGATTTTCTATCAATCTTTCAATGGTCCGCCTTAAAGGACGAGCTCCAAAATTAGAATCATATCCCTCTTTAGTCAATAATTCTTTAATTTCCTCCGTTGTTTCCAGGTCAATCTTTCGCTCTTCTAATAATTTTTTTACTTCATTGTTTATTATTAGACTAGCTATTTTTTTAATTTCCTCTTTAGTAAGGGATTTAAAGACTATTACCTCATCAATTCGATTTAAAAATTCCGGTCGAAAAGTTTTATTCAACTCTCCCATTACTCTATTTTTTATCTCTTTATAGGAAATCTCTTCAGATTCATTGGTCCCCCGAAATCCTAAAGTGGCTTCTTTTTTAATCAGGGTAGCCCCAACATTAGACGTCATAATAATAACTGTATTTTTAAAATCTACTACTCTCCCCTGGGAATCAGTCAATCTACCATCTTCAAATATTTGTAGTAATATATTAAAGACATCGGGGTGTGCTTTTTCTATCTCGTCTAATAGAATTACCGAATAAGGCTTTCTTCTAACTTTTTCAGTTAATTGACCTCCCTCCTCATACCCCACATAACCAGGGGGAGCTCCAATCAATCGGGAAACAGCAAATTTTTCCATATATTCTGACATATCTAAACTAATCAATGCATTTTCATCACCAAAAAGAAATTCTGCTAAAGTACGGGCTAATTCTGTTTTGCCTACTCCGGTAGGTCCCAAAAATATAAAAGAACCAATGGGACGTTTGGGGCTTTTCATCCCAGCTCGGGCTCTTCTTACAGCTTTAGAAATAGATATAATAGCTTCATCCTGTCCAATTATCCTTTTATGTAATTCCTCCTCCATTCTAAGTAGTTTTTGTGCTTCTTCCTCTTTAAGAGAAAAAATTGGAATCCCGGTCCAGCTGGATACAATTTCTGCAATATCTTCTCCTATAACTTCCACTTTACTAACCATTCTTCTGGTCTTCCATTTTTCTTTTATCTTTTGGAGTTCAGCTTCCGACTTTTTTTCTTTATCTCTTAGTTGAGCTGCTTTTTCAAATTCTTGCAATTTTACTGCTGATTCCTTTTCCTTCCTTATTTTATTTAATTTCATTTCTACTTCTTTTATGTCAGGTGGAGAAATAGTGTTTTGTAATTTAATCCTGGAAGCCGCTTCGTCTACCAAATCGATAGCTTTATCCGGTAAAAATCTACCCGAAATATAACGAGCTGACAAATGTGCTGCTGCCTCTAATGCTTGATCGGTAATTTTTATATTATGATGAGCTTCATACTTGTCCTTAAGTCCTTGCAATATCATAATAGTCTCTTCTATCGAAGGTTCAGATATATAAATAGGTTGAAATCTTCGCTCTAAAGCAGCATCTTTTTCAATATACTTGCGGTATTCATCGGCAGTAGTTGCACCAATAACTTGAAGCTCTCCCCTTGCTAAAGCAGGCTTTAATATATTAGAAGCGTCTATTGCTCCTTCAGCTGCTCCGGCTCCTACCAGGGTATGTATTTCATCAATAAATAATATGACATCATTTGATTCCTGAACCTCTTTAACAATCTTCTTTAATCTCTTTTCAAATTCACCTCGGTATTTAGTGCCAGCAACAATTAAAGCTAGGTCAAGGCAGATAATTCTTTTTTCTTTTAATATCTCCGGAACATCATTATTAGTTATCTTCTGAGCCAAACCCTCTACAATAGCCGTCTTTCCTACCCCAGCCTCTCCTATTATGCAGGGATTGTTTTTTTTTCTTCTACTTAAAATTTGTATCACTCTTTGAATTTCCGTGCTCCTGCCAATAACCGGATCCAATTTATCTTCTCGGGCTAATTTAATTAAATCTCTTCCAAATTCATCTAAAGCAGGAGTCTTCGTGGTTCTTTTTCCTGGAGCAGATGGAAAACCTTGAGCCTCACCCTCCATTAGAACTTTCATGATTTCAGAATAAACATTATCCAGATTAATACCCAAGTCTGCTAAAATTCTAACCGCTACTCCGCTTCCTTCTTTTATTAAACCTAATAATATGTGTTCGGTGCCAATATAGTTATTTTTTAATTGGCTTGCCTCTTGCGAAGCTAATTCTAAGACTTTTTTCGCTCGAGGAGTAAAAGCAATCTCACCCACTTGCTGATACTCACCTTTTCCTACTAATCGTTCTACCTCTTCTACTACTTTATCTACATTTACCCCCAATTGTCTTAAAACCTGGGAAGCGACTCCTTCTTCTTCTTTTATTAAACCAATAAGAATATGTTCAGTCCCTATGTAGTCATGATTTAGGTTTATCGCTTCTTCTTGAGCTATCATTATAGCCCTCTTTGCTTTTTCGGTATATCTTTTAAACATTCTTTATACACATCCTTCCATTTTAGTAAATAATTTTAAACTAGCTTATTAGATAATTAATAATAATTTGCCAATTCACCAATTAAATTAGTCGTTAGTTCTTGGTTTTTGGTTTTTGGTTTTTGGTTTTTAGCTTTCAGGTTACTATATATTATATACTATATACTAACAACTAACGATTAATCTCATTTCTAATCAACACCGCTCTTTGCAGATCCCGGCCTAAATGATCTAAATCTTTGCCTGTTAACATTTGCAAATAGGCTGGTTGTATTAGTAACATCAATTTGTTTAAAGTCCCTAAATTAGGATGAGGAATTATCCCTAACCCTACTCCGAACCTTAATTTAGATAACAGTTCCATTGCTTCCGCCGAAGATATGATGCGGGCACTACTTAAGATACCATAAGCTCTCCATGCTTGATCTTCCAACTGACTTTTAGAATTAGATAATAGTTCTTTCCTTACTTTCTGTTCCTTGTTTATTATCTGTTGATTAACCTTTTCCAAATTGTCGATAATTTCTTCTTCTGAAAGACCTAAAGTAATTTGGTTGGAAACCTGAAATAAATTTCCCATTACTTCGGTTCCCTCTCCATAAAATCCTCTCACTACATAACCTATTTTAGATATGGCTCTAAATATATCATTTATACCGTTTACCATTGCTAGGGCTGGCAGGTGTAACATTATTGAAGCCCTCATTCCGGTTCCTACATTAGTAGGACAGGAAGTTAAATATCCTTCTTTTTCGCTAAAGGCATAAGTTACCTTTTTTTCAATTTCATCGTCAATCTTATTAATAAGTTTCCAAATATTATTTAATTGCAACCCTGAAAGTAAATATTGAATTCGAAAATGGTCTTCTTCGTTAACCATTACACTTAATGTCTCTTTTTGATTAAAAACACACCCTCGGTAAGGGTGTTTCTCTTGAGCATGATAAATGCTAATTAGATGTTTTTCCACTAAAAATTGACTCTCCAGGGGGGTTAATTCATCCAATAAAAGTAAATTAGAATCCTTAAAGAGAGAATCTTCTTCTACAATCTGTCGGCTAAGCTCAAATATATTTTTTAATTCCGCTTGCTCAGCTCGTGGTGAAAAAGGAATTCCTTCTACATTTCGTGCCAATCTAATTCTCGAACTGATCACTATATCCGATAAAGGGCCTTGCCCGTTAATCCATTCAGCTGAAGATTCTTTTAGATTTTGTAATATTATACTTTTATCTTTATTTTGCATTCTTTTTCTTTAATACTCCTTCAAGCTTCAATATTTCATCTCTTGTCTTTGCTGCCTTCTCGTACTCTTCCTTTAATACCAGTTTTTGCAATTCCTTCCTGAGTTGTTTGATTTTCCTAATTTTATTCAATTTACCCTTAGATTGTCGCGGTATTTTCCCCAGATGTTCACTATTTCCATGCAACCTTCTTAAAAGAGGGGTCAATTGTTCTCTGAAATCGTGATAACAGACACTACAGCCTAATTTTCCAGATTGCTTAAACTCATCATAGGTCAAATGGCAATTGCTGCACTCTATTTTTTTACCCGAAATAACCCCTTCCTCCTTGTGGTAAAGATCTATAGCATTTAACAGGTCAGCCAATAGATCATTAATGTCAAACTGGGGAAGAGGAAATATGGAAAATTTATCACTAAAGGTAGAGGCGCAATCTTTGCATAGATGAATCTCTGTTTTTTGCCCTCCAACGATTTTAGTGAAAGTTATGGCAGCTTCTTTTGTCTTGCATATTTGGCATAACATTTATATCTAATTTTCCTCCAATATTTCTCATTATTTCCCACTTTCTTAAATCCCATTAAATTATAATTTATAATATAAATAATTGTCAATTGACTCAAATAATCGGTATAATTAATCCAAAATTAAGAAATGGTTCTCCTTTGAATCTTATTTGTTTTATTTTGGCTCCTGGCTTCTTGATTATTAATTTTACCATACTTATCTAATTAAAGTAATGGCTTCTTACTTTACAAACCTTAATATCAGGTCCATTACCTCGGAAACCATCTCCTGAGAAATATCATCAGAAGAAACAGATGAATCAAACCAGAAATTAACATGGTTTTCCAAAATTAATTTACTTACTTGATTAAGAGCTGATTTAGCCGCTGTTATTTGAACCATAATATCTGAACAGGGCCTTTCTTCAATAATCATCCCCTGGATACCTCTGATCTGACCTTCTATCCTTTTTAATCGACTTAACATTTTTATTTTTTTCAATTGATTAAAGCTTGAATCATTCATAATGGCAACAATTTACCCTATATTTATTTTATACCCTATGGGGGTATATAAATAATATAACTAAATATCTTAATTGTCAAGCTCTCTCGTATATCGTATATCGTATATCGTATATCGTGAAGAAAATAGTAATAGGAGCCATAAAACAGAGAGAAACGGTGATGGGTAATATGTGACAAGTAAATAGTTATCTTCCAGATTGCGGGTTTTCTCTTTCTTTTTGTCATTTAAATCTGAACGTAATACGCAATACACAATACGAGATACGAATTCAGTTTTGCGTTTTTCGCTTTACGCTTCGGATATACGATATACGATATACTACATACTAACGACTTATTAACTGGCTAACTAAATAATAGCGTGGTATAATAATTTAGAGATATTTTTTTAGTTAATTTATAATCATATGACAAATAAATTAAAAAAGAAAAGTTAAATATTTTAAGAATAAGTTTAATATAGAAACATGAGGGGAAATAATAATATAGAAGAAAAAAAAGAAGAAGAAATAAAATTTTTAGCTGATAGAATGTTGGGTAAATTAGTTAAATGGCTGCGCATCTTAGGCTACGATACCGCTTATCCTTCCTTCGATAATGATTTATCTCTTATCCTAACTGCACGGCAAGAAGGAAGAATACTGCTTACCAGAGACGTTAATCTGATTAAAAGACGAAATATCTGTGATTTCTTGTTTATTAGGAGTGATCACTGGGAAGAGCAGTTAGCAGGGATAATAAAGGGGTTAAAATTAGAAATTGATCTTAATTCAAAAATATTTTCTCGTTGCTCTCTATGCAACACCCCCACCAAAGATATCGATAAAAAAGAAGTTAAAACCCATGTACCTCCTTATGTATTTTTAACTCAAAACAAGTTTGTTTATTGTCCTTCTTGTAAAAAATATTACTGGAGAGGAACTCACTGGCAAAGAATGACGAAAAAAATTATAAAATTCTCTCTTATCGAATCAGGGAATGATTCTTAAAGATAAATTAAAAACCGTTTCCCATAATTTTGATTAAAATATATTTTTATTTTTCTGGTAAAACCTCTATACCAGGAAGTTTTTTCCCGCCTAAAAATTCTAAAGAAGCTCCTCCACCGGTAGAAATATGAGTCATCTTCTCTGCTAACCCAGCATTTTTAATTGCAGCAATAGAATCTCCACCGCCAATTATAGTTACAGCCTTCCCCTGCATATCTGCCAATATTTTTGCTATTCTATTGGTCCCTTTAGCATATTTTTTTATTTCAAATACTCCCACTGGTCCATTCCAGAATACAGTCTTCGCTTTTTTAATCTCCTCCTCAAATTTAATTAAAGACCTCTCACCTAAATCCACCCCGATGCCATCTTTAGGAATATTATCTATTTCAAACAGTTTACTTTCGGCCTTTTCTAATACCTCTTTAGTTATTACTAAATCAACCGGTAAAAGTATTTTATTGCCTTTTTCTTCCGCCTCCTTTAACATCTTTTTAACTATTTCCAAGTCATATTCTTCTAACAGTGAATTACCTACCTCATAACCTAAAGCAGCCAAACTGGTATAGCTCATTCCGCCGGCAATCAATATTCTATCTGCAATGGTTAATAAATTCTGGACAACCTCTATTTTTCCGGATACCTTTGCTCCTCCCAATAGCACCACAAAAGGTCTTTCGGGATTCTCCAATAAATTGCTCAACACCTCTATTTCTCTAGCCATCAAAAATCCGGCATAAGATGGCAACATTCTGGCCACACCAACAGTAGAAGCATGAGCTCGGTGAGCTGTGCCAAAGGCATCATTCACAAAAATATCAGCTAAATTGGCTAATTTTTTAGAAAATTCGTAATCATTTTTTTCCTCTTCCGGATGAAATCTTAAATTTTCCAATAAGACAACTTCACCCTTTCGCATATTTAAAACAATCTTTTCTACTTCTTCTCCGATACAATCATTAAGTTTTTTAACTTCCTGTTCTAATAATTCGCTCAATCTTTTGGCCACTGCATCTAATCTTAATTTCTCAATCACTTTCCCTTTGGGACGACCCAAATGGCTCATCAAAATTACTTTCGCTTGATGAGAGGTTAAATATTTAATAGTGGAAAGGACTGCTTTTATTTTCGTATCGTCAGTAATCTCTAATTTTTCGTTTAGAGGAACATTAAAATCAACTCTTACCAGAACCCTTTTACCTTCTAATTGATTTTTATTCAAATCTTTAATAGTCTTTTTTTGCATCTTATACAACCTCCAATACTTTAAATTAATTAATTAATACTTAAATTATATATTTTTTAATTCGATTGATTATAGCGATTTAATCAATTATACAACTAAACAATCCACTAATCAATAAAACGAATATAACAAGCTGGCAGTTACAAATCCCTCTACAAATCTTTCTGAGGTATCATTGCTTTTAAATTTTAGCTTAACTCTTTCCCCAAATCTTTCCAGACCTTCTTCAATGCCTATTATCTCCCCGATCACTCCACCAATTACCAGGGAAAAAATGACCAATAAAATATTGTTCGTTTTGAGGGCCATCTGTGCACCAATCAATAAGGAAGCTAACCCCAAGGCTTGCATTACAATCTTCCCAATCTTTTCAGGAAATCTACTCTTCAAAATAAATCCCACAGAACACCCTAAAAAAATGGCAATTACATTTACTATAGTTCCTTTCATTAATGTTTTTTCCTTTTAAACAATTTAATATTCTAATTAGTGCTTCATTTATTATACTCTGAAATATAATAAATAGGAACATTTTTGAAAAACACACCTTTTAGTATAATTTTAAATAAAAATGAAAACATGCTATACTTTAATTTATAGGTTGCAAGTTTCAAGTTACGAGTTGCAAGTTTTAAATTTAACGAAAGTTTGAAATGACGTATTACCTGACGTATTGACCGGAAGACCGGCGGACTGGTTGACCGGTAGACTAGTAGATTAAATTAATTGGTGAATCGGTGAATTGGCAAATCGGTAAATTGATTAATTGGTGAATTACAAATCAAGGAGCGAATGACTTTTTGGATGAATTGATTTTAGATAAAAAAAGATTACTCAAAGGATTGGGTATTTCTATATTTATCGGTGCCATAACTGCCTTAATTATTATTTTTGTTACTACTAACCAGGATACCTGGATAAGTTTATCTTATGTTAATAAAAAATACCTCTTCTTAGCTTTTGTTCTAATGGTATTTACTGCAGTGATAGATGCTCTCAGAATAAAAATGACCGTAGAAACAGTTAATGAAAATATTACTTTTACCGAAGCCCTAAAAGTGTACTATATTAGTAACTTTGCCGGTGGTGTAACCCCTTTCTTCTCCGGTACCCTACCCGCTCAACTATATCTATTTAATAAAGATATAAAAAATAAGATGACTTTAGGTAAGGCTACTATGGTTGCCACTATTATGCCTCTGACTAAGACCATAGTTTTTACCATTTTTACCCCTATCATCTTTTTTACCTTTAAAAGAACAATAACTAATTATACCATTCTTTCTGCCATCCTTATCAACGGAGTTATCTTAATTTCTCTGTTTCTTCTCTTTTTATTTATCTTGGCAGTAAAATGCCCCGAGAAGATGTCAGGAATAATCTCTAAAATTCAACATTTACCCTGTATCTCGAAGTTTTCAAGAAAAGAACAAATATCACAATTATTCAATAGAGTAATCCTGGAAATCAAAGAATTTCACAAGAGTTTTTCTTTACTAAAAGAAAATTGGATTAAACTACTATTATCTACCCTCTATACAATTATCTATTGGGGCACTTTTTTCCTGGTAGCCCCCCTGCTTCTTTGGGGATTTAACCTACACTTTAATTTCTCCCATGTATTAGTAATACAAGTTATATTCTATTTTATTTTACCTTTTATGCCTACTCCGGGTGGCAGCGGGACAGCAGAAGCAGGTTTTGCCTCATTATTTTCTTTCTTTGTTCCTTTTCACCTTCTAGGTCTCTTTGTAGGGACTTGGAGATTTATAGTCTTTTACTTTAATTTGTGTATCGGAGCTATAGTCCTTTTGGTAGAAATTAAAAGAGTAAAAAACAAGAAACGACGACAGCAACAAGAAGTAGACAAAAAGTAATTATATTTCTTCTTCTTTTACTTTCCTCTTAATTTTGGCTCTAACTCCTCCAAAAGATTTAAAAATTCGATCGATTCCCAGGGCAATTATTAATATTGGCCAATATTTCCAGATATTTTCAGATACTTCAAAACTGAAAAAATATTTAGCTAAAAAAATGGTTCCTATAGCTATTAATATTACCCCAAAAAAAATGGATTTATTTTGCCAAATTTCTTTAATTCCCCAAATAAGTAAAATTACTGGCCACAGATTCCATACTCTTCCCCATATTTCTAAATCAGTGAAATTCTCAACTATAAATATGATACCAACCGCTAATATGATTAATCCGAAAACCCAATTTCCCTTACCTTCTTCACTCGCACTCATTACTTTTCCTCCTTTATTATTTTCTTTCTTTTTAATAAACGAATTTTCTTTGCTTCCTGCCAAATATATTCCAGGTCATAAAAATCCCTTTTCTCTTTAGAAAATATATGAACTATCACATCACCGTAATCTAATAATATCCATCCTGTTTCAGGCTTGCCTTCATAATGCAATAATCTAATTTTATTTTCTTTTAATTTCCTCATAATAAAAATACTTATTGCCTTTAATTGAGGCTCTGAATCACCACTGGTGATTACAAAATAATCAGCAATCAGAGTCAATTTGCCTAGGTTCAATATTACTGTATCTTTTGCTTTTTTATCTTCGGCAGCAACTACAGCTATTTTTGCAATAGCCAGTGAATTTTTATTCAAAAACATCACCCACCTTTTTTTAATTTGCCATATCCTTCCCCAATATTATAACTAAATCTAAATTAGCCTGGTCTTGGTATTCTTTAACCATCTCAAAATCTTTAAACAATTCTTTAAATTGATTATCTAAATTTACCTCTTTTGAATAAACTATAATTTTAGTTTGCTGGTAATTAAAATTATCGGCATTACCAACATTTACGATTTCAAATCCCTGTAATTCTAAATCTTGGGCTATTTTATGGGCAGTACCCATCATTGAATTTCCATTTAAAACTTCGACTTTCATCCCGCTATTTTTACTATAGATCAGTGATTTCACTCTTTGCTGTACTTCTTCCACGTTTGGTTCTAAATAACTGATTCCCTTAATGTAAACTGGTTTGCTCTGAACAGTATCCATCCTAAACTTTTCTTGATTTACGCCTCTGAACAAATTAGCTAAGGCAACAGTATCTCGTACTTCTATATTAGTCTCTATATATTCTTTCATCCCTTCAGATATCTGGGGAATTTTAATTATAGAATCAAAGTTTATCAATTTTTTTATTACAGCTAAGGCTAATTTTTGTTGCCTTTTTATTCGGCCTAAATCTCCCAATTTATCGTACCTGAATCTTATGTATTGCAAGGCTTTTTCCCCATCTAATATTTGCTTCCCCGGGTGAAGATTTATTTCCACCCCTCCTGCCTTATCCACATAATACATCTCTTTTTCTACATCAATCTCTACCCCGCCTAACTCATCAATAATATAAACAAATCCGTTAAAATCTGCCACTGCATAAAAATGAATCGGTACATCTAAAAAAGAACTGACAGTTTCAGATATCAAGCTTTCTCCTCCAAAAGCATAGGCATGATTTATTTTGTCCATTCCTCTTCCTGGAATTTCCACCCTGGTATCTCTGGGAATGGACAGGATAAGGGCATCTTTAGTCTTTGGAGAAATGCTTAAAAAAACAATAGTATCCGCACGTCCGTGGTTTTCAGTCTCGTCACAGCCCACAATTAAGATATTCACTCGATTGCAAGACATTATATCAGAGCTGTAGGGAAATATCCCAAAATATTCTAATAAAAAAAATAGGGCAGCAAATAATAGGACAGAAAATATAATCAAGATTACTTTTCTTTCTTTTTTCTTTTTCAACTCTCTTTTTTTGTTCCTTCTTATGCTTTCCCCTAAATTATTTTCATACATTAAATAAAAACCACCTTACTTAGGATATTGTTCCTGGCTTCAATAGAAATTGGATGAATGAATAAATTTTTACTTATCAGATAAAGTAATCCTTTATCCAGAGCCATTAAGACTGCTCTATCTAAATCTATTTCTGCCATTTTTCTTACTTCTTCTATTCCGTTCATGTTCCTTAAAGGTTCAATCTTATCACTTAGATAAATTATCTTATCTAAAAGGGACATTTGAGCTGCACCGGTACTGTGTGTTTGTATTGCTTTTAAAATAACAGGATCTTGAATGTTAAATTCCTTTCTGGCAATAACTACCCCTACTAAAGGGTGTAATAATTTAGGAATTTTTTGAACCATTTCATCAAGTTCAATATTATATTCTAAAACCATCTTTTCCAAAGTTTTATAATCTAAATCTTTGGCACAATCATGTAATAATCCAGCAACTTCGGCTTTATCTGTGTCATAATCATATTTCAGAGCTAATTTACGGGCAATTTTAGAAGTATTAACCGAGTGTTCTAATCTCTCTTCGCCCAACATCTCTTTTAATTTTAATTTTATTAAATCGATATCCACTCTCATCACCTATCTCTTGTCTTAAGAGTCTCCTGGTGTAAAATGTAACATTTTGGGCCAGGCACTAAATGTTACATTTTACGATATAATTCTTTTTTGTAGATGTATTCTTCCACTTCTTGGGGGAGTAAATATTTTATGTTTTTCCCTTCTCTCACTCTTCTTCTGATATCAGTAGAAGATATAGATAAGGCGGGAATTTCCATAATTTTAATAATTTTTTTAAATTTTTCGTCTAATTTATTCAAATCATATCCTGGTCGGGTTGCAGCCACAAACTGACAAAGCTTAATTAATTCCTCACTTTTATACCAGGAATCTACCTCTAAAAAAGCATCAGCCCCGGTAATAAAAAATATTTTCACACTATGGTTATATTTTTTTAAAAATTCTTTAACAGTGTCTGTAGAATAAGAAGGTCCCGGCCTATTGAGTTCAACTTTGGATACCTCAAAAAATTGGTTATTGCTAGTGGCCAGGACTGTCATTAAATATCTATCTTCAGGGGCAGATATATCATTTTCTCTTTTGTGAGCAGGCTGGCGACAGGGTACAAATATTACTTTATCTAATTTAAATTCAACTCTTGCTTCTTCAGCTGTAAATAAATGTCCATAATGTATGGGGTCAAATACTCCACCCATTATCCCTAAACGTTTGATGCTTGCTTTTTCCTTTAAGATTATTCTTCCTCCCACTTTTAGTCGTTAATCGTTACTTTTTATTGTAGGGGGCGAATTTATCCGCCCCGTTCAGTGATTATTTTCTTTCGGGCTCGATGAATCGAGCCCCTACAGCACAATATTTATTGCGGGCAGACACAAGGTCTGCCCCTACTACTTTTCTCTCTCTTATTTTTATTGCTATATACTCTATACTCGATACTATATACTTGTTTTTACTATATACTATACGCTAAACGCTATAAGCTAGTCACCTTTCTCCTCCGGTATACTTTCTTCAGCTTTTGTTTCTATTTCACTCTATTCGGGTTCTTTCTCTTTTTCGCCCTTTACTTCTCCATTGATTACTGTAAAAATGATTTCCTTCTCCGGATAACTCCAGTTCTCTATTTTATCTCCATCTTTAAAGTTAACTTCTATTCGAGAAGGATAGCCAAAACCAAAATACCCTTTTCCTTCTAAAACCTGTGTATAAGGGAGGGATTTTGCTTTCTCCAACTGAAGCCACAATTTTTCTTCTCTATCTTTCAACCCCAAAGAACGATATATTTTGGCTAATTGCACGTAAGAGCGCCAATATGCGGAAGGATGATCAAAGGATATTAGATTAGCAGCTTCCTCTATACCGATAACTTTTATATAACTTTCCCTAGCTAAAGGATTAAACTGTCGGGTACTCTTTTCTCCTAAAGCTTGATAAGTTTCACCCATCCAGTAAAAAGCTTCCAATAAATTCGGTTCCATACTGGTTGCTCTTTTAAAATAAGGAATGGCACTCAATAAACTATCTACGGAAGGGGCATTTGCTTTAAAAAGATATTCTTCCGGATTTCCAATTATTTTAATTCCCTCATCCAAATAATCACTTGCCTTAACTGATTGAACCCGGGAGATGCTCTTAAAACTACCTGTTAAATTCTGAAAGGCATATTGATTTCCAGAGTTAATTCTTAAAACTTCTTTCCATTGTTCCATAGCCTGACTATAAGCACCGGTCTGTTTATATACTTTCCCCAACCAGTAATGGGCATCCTCGAAATCAGGGTTCAGTTCTATAGCTTTTTTATAATATTGTTCGGCCATCTCATATTTTTCCTGAAGGAAATATTCATACCCATTTTTATAATGGGTCTGATAATCTTGGGCATAACTTATTGCACTGCTTAAAATTAAAATTAAAGGTAGGTTTATTAAACTAAGACCGATTTTGTGAAAATATTTTTCCATTATTCTTGCACCTTCCCCGCTTTTTTCTTGTTAATATTCCTTAGTATAGACAAACAGAATGCCTATCTTACTAATTGGTTTTATTTAATTGTAAAACTAAGCAATCAGAAGCATCTTATGATTCTTTCAACTTCTCCACATAATTCATTCTTAAATTTGCCAGTAAATTTTCGATCCGCTTAAAATCTTCCGGATTTAAATAATCTTTAATCTGATCGTATAAAAATGCTACAGTATCTATGGTAATTTTAGCTTTTTTTAAATCTTTATTCATTTCCTTAGTCTCGGGATTCATGATGAGACCCAAATACTCCCAGGCTTTTCCGCTCAACATACTTATAAACCAAACAAAAAGAACAGGTAAATCGGGTTCTTTAAAACCTTCTTCTTGTTTTTTTTCTTCTTTTTTAGCTTTCTCTTTTATTCCTTCTTTTTCCTCTTTCTGCGTCTTTTTCTCTTTTATCTCTTCGTCTTTTTCTGTTTTCTTATCTCTTACTTCTTCTTCCTTTTTCATAATTACTATTCTTTTCCCCCTTATAAAAAATATTTACTCATTCAAACTAACCACACAATAAGAAGCTGCACCCTCTCTTCTGCCAATAAAACCCATCTTCTCATTAGTTGTAGCTTTAATATTCACCTTTTCAGAGGATATTTTCAAAACTTGAGCTATATTATTTTTCATGCTCATAATAAAAGGCGCAATTCGTGGTTCTTCTAATACTACGGAAGCATCTATATTATTTATGGTAAGTTTCTTTCTTTTTAATATTTCATAAATATTTTCCAATAACTTTAGGCTGGAAATATCTTTATATTGTTCATCATTATCCGGGAAATGCTGGCCGATATCTCCTTCTCCTGCTGCCCCTAATAAAGCATCTATTAGGGAATGAATTAAAACATCGGCATCTGAATGTCCATTCAAACCCTTTTGGTACGGAATAACCTCTCCTCCTAAAATTAATTTTCTCCCCAAAATTAAAGGATGGACATCATATCCAAAACCTATTCGCATTACTTTCCCCTCTTTTTATTAGTATATAGTATCGTGTATCGAGTATCGCGAGAAAACAGTATATAGTATATACTATATACTGTTTTAGATTGTCTGCACTGCCCAGATTGATTTGTATTCTAATTTTAATTTTTCGTAAATCTTTATAGCCTGTTCTTTGTTTTGGGCTATTCCAAAAACTGTAGGACCACTGCCGGACATAAGGGTACCCAAAGTACCCTCTTCTATTAATCTATCTTTGATTTTTCCAATTTCCCGATATTTTTTAATAATTAACTCTTCGAAGGAATTAAATAGATTTTTAGTAATGCCCTCAAGCCCTCCCTCTTTTAAAGCTTTAAGCATGGCTGTAGTATTATTCTTCTCCCTCTTAATCAGATCCAAATCAAGATTATTGTAAGCCCACTTAGTAGGTATTTCAAACCCAGGATTTATTACTATAATCCACAGTGGTGGGTTAATCGGGGGTAGAGGAGTTATTTTTTCTCCCCTATGATAAGCAAGGGCAGTACCATTCTGGATAAAAAAAGGAACATCCATTCCTAATTCTTCTCCTATCTCTCTTAAATCTTTATCACTTAAATTTAAAGCAAAAAGTTTATTTATTCCTACTAAAATAGAGGCAGAATTAGCAGAACCACCCGCCATCCCACTGGCTAAAGGAATTTTTTTATCAATTTCTATCTGAACTCCCCTTTTTATTCTACATCTATTGAGAATCTTCTCTGCTGATCTATAAGTTAAACTTTGGGTATCGGTGGGTACCAAAGGATGACTGCATTTTATCTTTATCCCTTCTTCCTCTTCCTTAATAAATATCCTGTCAGCAAGATTAATAGATTGCATTATAGTTTCGATATTATGATATCCATCCCGGCGTTTTCCCAGTATATTTAGAGTCAAATTTATCTTGGAATAGCTATCTATTTCAATTTCTTTCATAATTTAAACTTAAATCTAAAGCCTTTCTTTAAGAAATTCTCTGCTATAATGATATCAAAAGGAGTGGTTATTTTAATATTTTCCTCTGAACCTATTATTAATTTTACTTTATGTCCATACCTTTCTACAATCGCTGCATCGTCTGTGGTTAAATATTTCTCTTCGTAAGCCTGACGATAAGCAGCTAAAATTATATTATATTTAAAAGTTTGAGGGGTTTGTGCTCTCCAAATCTTTTCTCGATTAAGGGTTTTTTTTATAAAAAAATTATTATCGATCTTTTTTATGGTATCTTTAACGGGAATAGCTGCAATTGCTGCTCCATATCTCTGTGCTTTTTCAATTGAATCCCGAATAATAGTTTCTTCAACTAAAGGGCGGGCACCATCGTGAATCACCACTATATCTGTATCCTTATCCAATGCCTTAATACCATTATATACTGAATCCTGCCTGGTTTCTCCTCCATCAACTAATTCTTGAACTTTAGAAAAGCTGTATTTTAATATTATATTTTTATGACATATCTCCCTTTCCTCAGGGCTAATTATGAGATATATTTTGTCAATTAATTTGCATTTTTCAAATTTTTCAATAGTATAGGCTAGAATGTATTTACCAGAAATAGGAATGAAGGGCTTACTTATTCTGGTATTCATCCTTTTACCCTTGCCGGCAGCCGCAATTAAAGCTACTATTTTCATCTTTACCATCCAATTAATTGATTTGGTTAGCTAGTTACCTAGTTATTTAGTTAAGGAAATAAAATCAAAACAAGTTAACTGAATTGATTAAGCGACTGTAAATTTGAATAAACTGTGTACCTTACATCTTGCAACTATTAACTGAAAACTAATTTCCTTATCTAAAAACTAAAAACCATAAACCAAAAACTAGTTTTGCATTTTGCGTTTATTGCTAACGACTATTCACTATTCACTAACGACTAATTTATTTTCTAATATTGTAAAAGGTATCTCCAGGTATCCTTCAATAACCCTATCTGTTTCGATCTTAGAAATTATTAAATCCTCTTCTTCTTTTTTCCTCAGGGCGCTATCACTAACATTTTCTTCGTAAGGTAATCCATCAGAATATATAATTACTTCTCCAATAATTTGATTGCCTCTTGGTCGGTCAGAAATATCCTTAAAAGTCTCTTCTAAGTTTTTATAATTCTGTTTACTGCTATTAATAGACTCTTCTTGTTGATTATCTAACTCTCCTCCTCCGTTTACTATTAATAAAGCTTCGCCTGGAGGTGTATCGGAAGGAATCTGAATAGTTAGCATCTTTTCGATTAACTCTCCCCGAAAAGGTCTAATTTTAATTTTTGCTTTAAGATGATCTCCCGGCTTAATTGAAGAATCTTCTAATACAACTTCCTCTATCCTGCCAATTTTCTTTTTATTATCTATTTTAATATCGATATTTATCGCTACCAAATCGACTATTTCAAAATAATTATTTGCGATTAAATTTATAATTTCTGGTATTTCGGTAATCGCCTGTGTAGCTATGTCATCTGAACTGTAATACATATTCTTCCGGAAAAGTTTTTGTCCTTCTTTCTTCCCTTTTATCTCTATATCTATTTGAGCAGTTCCCGCTCCAATCCTACCCAAAGCATTATCTATAGCCTGCACAACTATGTTTGAAACCAGGGGCTCTAACAGATCATAATCATTTATCATCTGGACTCCCATCTGGTAAGATAATCCTGAACTAACATCTGTTACCTGTATTTTAAGCGGAATCACCCGGGGATAAGAATTCATTATGGCTAATATACCTGCTTCTCTATCCTGGACAATCTTCCCTACCAAATTTAAAGGAGCACCTAATTTAAAGGGCATAACTATATTAGGCAAACTATGATAGATATATACTGCGGAAAGAAAAAATGAAACTTCACCCTTTTTTAAAAAAGGATGCCCTAAAGCCAAAATCTTATCTCCTTCTCGATAAGTTACTGTTCCGATAGAAGTAATATTGACATCTCCCCGAGTTAATTGTATTCCTATGGCAGAACCAGCTTCTATTTCATTAGAAGGTCTTTCTCCCACATCTTGAAAGCTTATATCATTATTTTCATTAAACCCGATTCCTTGAACAGGCATAAGATTATATTTTTTTAGAGAACTGCTTAATCTCTCTAAAGTTCTACCCTTAATGCCGTTTATAATAATCGGTGAAACTACGGGGTAAAAGATAAAATCCTCTCGGCCTGCTAATTCTGGAAAATTATTATTTTTCATAGAATTTTTTACTTTTATCTCGTTTGCTTTTTCCCCTGTAAACCATAAAGAATTATTGATCTTATATTCTTGCGATATAGTGTGACTGTTATTATAGGGGAGATTTAATATTTCTAACATCTCTTGAATGGGGGTTACAAGGCAGAGATTATGTTCACTCATTTCCCAGGTATAAGATACAGCTCCAATCAATCTGTCATCTATATAGACCGGGCTGCCACTCATCCCTTCTGAGATCCCGCCACTCTCTTTAATCTTATCTCCGCCTAAACTAGCTAATATAAAATGACTAACTCCGCCTTCGCCTTTAACTATATCAATGATATCCACCTGAAAGGTCTCTATCTGCGTTCCGTGAAAAACAGTTTTTCCTATCCCTTTCATCCCCGGACTTATCTCTGAAACTGGCATAAAAGCATTCTTGCTAAAGACTAAATTTATGCCCGTACTAAATAAAATTAATAAAATAAATATAATTTTTCTACAAATATTTTTATTTAATTTTATCTTCATCTTTTCCTTCTTTATCAAAAATTGTATCTCGTATCTCGCGAGGATGGTTAGCCGGTTAGCCAGTTTACCAGTTAATAGGTTTCGGGTTACAAGTTGCAAGTTTGAAAAAGACGCATTGGTGTATTACTATACATCCACAATAATCTAATAAAACCGTAGGACAGACATCTCGCATGTCTATCTAAGTGTAGGGGTTCGATTCATCGAACCCGTTTCGGGTCGAATAAATTCGACCCCTACTTAATTGGTCAATCGGTAAATTGGTGAATCGGCCAATTATTTTATTGGTTTATTGGTTAATTGGTCAATTTACTTGTACGAACTTACTAATCCACTCCTAAGTACATGAATATTGTCTAAAACTTTCCCCGCACCTAAAGCTACACATGAAATTGGATTTTCAGCTAAATAAACCGGTATTCCGGTCACTTCAGTTAATAAATCATCGAAATTTCTCAATAATGCTCCTCCACCGGTGATAACAATTCCTTTATTAGCAATATCAGCTGCCAGTTCAGGGGGAACTTTCTCCAAAACTGTTTTAACTCCCTCTATTATTGTCTTCAACGAAGCAGAAATGGATTTGAGCACTTCATTAGAGCCGACCGAAATACTCTTGGGCAACCCGGATACTAAATCTCTCCCTCTTATTTCGGAAAACAATTCTTCTTCTAATTCCATGGCAGTACCGATTTCAATCTTTAAAGTTTCAGCAGTTTTTTCGCCAATCATTAACCTGTATTTTTCTTTAATATATTTAATAATATCTTCATCAAAATTATTACCCGCTACTCTCAATGATTCACTCACCACAATCCCACCTAATGAGATAACGGCGATATCTGCGGTTCCTCCCCCCACGTCAACAATCATATTGCCATAAGGTTCACTAATATCTAGGCCGGCTCCAATAGCTGCCGCCATTGGTTCTTCAACTAAATATGCTTTCCTTGCTCCAGCCTGCATAGCTGCCTCTATTGCTGCTCTTTTTTCTACTTCTGTTCCTCCCGACGGTACGCAAATTACTACCTGAGGACGGAACAGCTTACTATTACCACAAACTTTTCTGATAAAATAACTTAGCATCTTCTCTGTTATCTCATAATCGGCGATAACTCCGCTCTTCATAGGCTGAATAGCAATTATGTTCCCCGGTGTCTTACCTAACATTTGCTTGGCTTCTTCTCCCACAGCTAAAACTTTTCCGCTATCTCTAAAAATAGAAACTACTGAAGGTTCCTGAAGGACAATTCCTTTCCCCTTCTGATAGATTAAGACACTTACGGTACCCAGATCTATGCCCAGACTTCTATCCATTCCTAGCATGTTTATCTTCTCCTCCCCTATAAATAAGTATATAGTATATAGTATTTAGTATTTAGTAAAAAAGAACAAAACCTAAAATTGTATCTCAGGTTAATTCAAAACGATACGCCGTGTTGCTACATTAACTGGTAAACTAATTTCAATTTGAACTTTTCTTTTCTTTCTTCTTTACTATATACTATATACTATATACTAAATACTAAATACTAAACTACTCTTTCACTCTCTTAATATCTGCTCCTAAGGAATTTAGTTTTTCCTCTAACTTCACATATCCTCTATCTAAATGATATATTCTGCTTAGCTCAGTGGTTCCTTCTGCTATCAAACCTGCTAATACCAAAGCTGCTCCGCCTCTTAAATCTGAAGCCATTACTGGGGCAGCACTTAACTTATTTACTCCTTTAATAATAGCACTGTGCCCTTCTACTTTAATATCTGCTCCCATCCTTATCAAATCACCGATGTGAGCGAATCTTTTCTCAAACACAGTCTCGGTAATAACACTGGTGCCTCTTGCTACACAGGATAAAGCCATAAATTGGGGTTGCATATCGGTGGGAAATCCAGGAAAAGGTAAAGTTTTGATATCCACTGCTTTCACTCTGTCTGGCCCTATTACTTTAATCAAATTCTTTTCTAGCTCAATTTGCACTCCTGCCTCTTCTAACTTCACTATCAATGGTTTTAATAATAATAGATCAGCATTTTCTATTAAAACATCCCCACCCGTGATAGCAGCTGCTATCATATAGGTACCTGCTTCAATGCGGTCAGGAATGATAGTATAATCAATTCCATGTAATTCTTTTACTCCTTCTATTTTGATTAAATCAGCCCCTAATCCTTCAACTTTAGCCCCCATCTTATTTAAGAAATACCCTAATTCCACTACTTCAGGATCTTTGGCTGCATTTTCAATGGTTGTTACACCTTCCGCCAAACAGGCAGCCATCATTATATTTTCAGTCGCTCCCAAACTAGGGAAATCTAAGTATATTTCAACCCCTTTTAATGTATTAACTTTCGCTTCAATATAACCTTTTTCCACTTCAACTTGAGCGCCTAAAGCCTCAAATCCTTTTAAATGATAATCAACCGGACGAGCACCAATAGCACAACCACCAGGTAAAGATATCTTTGCTCTTTTTAAGCGAGCCAGAAGCGGTCCCATCACCAAAATAGAAGCCCTCATCATTTTTACTAATTCATAAGGTGCCTCATAATTATTAAAATTATTAGAATCGATATAGAGGTTGTTATCTTCTTTCCATTCCACCTTTACCCCTAATTTCCTTATAACATCCGACATAGTTTCAACATCGGTAAGACGAGGGACATTCCTTAAAATACAAACATCTTTAGTTAATAAGGTTGCTGCCATAATAGATAAAGCTGAATTTTTTGCCCCATCAATTTTTACTGTACCTTGTAATCTATTTCCTCCGGAAATAATAAGCTTTTCTGGATCCAATTTTCTCCTCCTTTATT
>JBBRDV010000014.1:0-27576 GCA_038203565.1 Atribacterota bacterium | reverse complement strand
AGAGAGGCTTCCAGGCCCATGGAAAGAGCGCCATTGGCAATAATCAAGGCACTGTAAATCTTATCCATATCTCCACTATGAACCACAATGGTTACTTTCTCTGCCATTTTTTGAGTCCTCCTATTTTTGAATGATAATTGTCCATTCCCCTCCCTCTTCTTTCACATCAACCAGTTTTAAACCCAATGCCTTTACCGCCATGGGTATTTCTTTTTTAGATGCCTGGTGAGTTCCCCTTATTTCAATAATATCTCCGAGAGAAGCTTTACGAATTGCCTTTCTTGCTTCTATCAAAGGAATCGGACAAGTTTCTCCGCAGCAATCAACTTTTATCTTTGACATATCTTTTACCTCCTTTAATAAAATTATTTTGGTATGAAAGTCGCAATGAAAAGTTACAGAGTTAGTACAATCAGCCTTGGGCTATAGTTCTGTTTGTTTTTAAAAAACACCTCTATTATAGCGAACTAAGTACTAGGAGATTGTACTAACTCCTTCTTATATAGATATTACGACAATTTTTTTAAAAATCCTTCTTTTGAGAGAAAAACCCTAAGAGTAAAGTTTTATAACGAATACCACTACGAAATTCAAATAAAAAATGGTAGATAAAAGCGTTCACTTTACACCTCCGGCTTGGTCATTCCTCTAATCTTTCTCTCACTACCCCATTAAAGCTTACACTAACTCCCCTGTCACATATATATTATTTTTTATAGGTGAGCTTCATTAACTTAAGAAGTTCAACATATACGATGGGAGATAAAGATAGAATAATAATAATCCACCACTGATTTAAAGTTAACGGAACTGTTTTAAAAATAACTTGCAAGGAAGGAATTACCATTACCAGAAATTGTAAGAGACCGGAAATAGAAATAGCCATAATTAAATATAAATTAGAAAATAAACCTATTTTAAAAATAGAAAATTTTTGCGAGCGAGAGTTTAATGCCTGAGCTAACTGAGAAAAGCTAAGGGTCGCAAAGGCCATCGTCCTGGCAACCTCCAGAGAATAAAAGGAAATTCCAATATAAAAAGCACTTAAAGTAAGTAATCCGATAAAAATACCCTGTGAAAAGATATTAAAACCCATCTTTCCGGAAAATATTCCTTCATTAGGATCACGAGGCGGCATTTGCATAATATCTTTTTCCGCCGGATCCAACCCTAAGGCTAGTGCAGGTAAACCATCGGTGGCTAAATTCACCCAGAGTATTTGAATAGGTATCAAAGGACAAGGTAATCCAATAAAAATAGCACCAGCAATAGCAACTATTTCTCCTAAATTACAGGAGATTAAATACTGGATAAATTTTTTAATATTTTGATAAATCTTTCTTCCCTCTTCTACCGCTGCTACAATAGAAGCAAAATTATCATCGGTAAGGATCATGTCACCAGCTTCCTTAGTTACATCTGTACCGGAAATACCCATCGCGACTCCGATATCCGATTCCTTTAAAGCGGGGGCATCGTTTACCCCATCCCCGGTCATTGCTACTACATGGTTATTCTTCTGTAAAGCACTAACAATACGACGCTTATGACGGGGGGATACCCGGGCAAAGATAGTAGTATTCCCCACTGCCTCTTCTAATTCAGATTGCGACATTTTTTCTAATTCTTCTCCGGTAATAATTCTATCTCCGGAATGATATATACCCAGTTCGGAAGCGATAGCTTTGGCAGTAATAGAATAATCTCCGGTAATCATAATCGGAAGAATACCAGCTTTTATACAAATTTTTACTGATTCCATAGCTTCTTTACGAGGGGGATCAATCATAGCCATCAACCCCAGAAAGGTAAGTTCTTTTTCCGCATTTTTTATTTCCTTAATTTCATCCTGATCTTCTTTATCCACCCATCTATAAGCTACAGCTAAAACTCGCAAGGCTTCCTCTGCCAATTCTCTATTCTGAGAAAAAACCTCGTTCTTTATGGATTCTGCCATCTCTTCTTTCTTACCATTTTTCTGATAATAAGTGCAAAAACTTATCACCTGATCAGGGGCTCCTTTGACAAAAATAATCTGGCTTCCATCGGGAGTCTGATGAATGGTGGACATCTGTTTACGGTCTGAATCAAAAGGAAATTCTTTTATCCGGGGATAATCCTCTTCTACTTTTTTCTTATCATAACCAGCCTTGGTCGCCATTACGATCAAAGCACCTTCGGTAGGATCACCAATAATTTCCCATTGATTACTTTCATTATTTTTCTGTAATTCGGCATTATTACATAGGACTGCTCCCTTTAATAATAGATCTAAATCAGAATCCGTCTGGACTTGAATCTCCTGCTTGGATTGATAAAACTTCCCAAGGGGAAGATATCCTTCTCCTTCTACTTCAATATTTTTATCCGGAAGAACTAATTTTCTTACGGTCATCTGGTTCTGAGTTAAAGTCCCGGTTTTATCCGAGCAAATAACTGTGGTAGCACCTAAAGTTTCTACTGCCGGTAAACGCCGGACAATAACGTGTTTTTTTATCATTCTCTGTACTCCGAGAGCTAAAACAACCGTTACCACTGCAGGTAAACCTTCAGGAACCGCGGCTACAGCCAGAGAAATTCCAATAAAAAACATTTCAAAAAATTTAATACCACGTAAAGTACCTACTATTATTACCAATCCTACCACTATTAAAATAGTTAAACCCAGTTTCTTGCCCACCTGGTTTAATTTCTTTTGTAAGGGAGTATCTTCTTGTATCTGTTCCTCTAACATGCCTGCAATTTGACCCATCTCTGTTTTCATCCCGGTAGCTACTACAATTCCTCTACCTCTTCCGGAGGTAACTGCAGTACCCATAAAAGCCATATTATCCTGATCTCCGGTAGAAATATCATCCTTATCTATTATTTCATCTGTCTTTTCCACCGGTACTGATTCACCGGTTAAGATAGACTCTTGTATTTTAATATTATTAACTGTAGAAAGACGAAGATCAGCAGGTATATGGTCACCGGATTCTATAAGTACTATATCACCTGGTACTAACTGAGCGGCATCGATCTTGGTCTGCTTTCCATCTCTTAATACCAGTGCACTGGGTGCAGTCAGTTTTTTTAGGGCAGCGAGCGACTTTTCCGCCTTATACTCCTGGGTTACCCCGAGAGAGGCATTTAAAATTAAAATGATAGCAATAACTATGGCATCACTTACTTCCCCTAAAATAAATGATACCAGAGCAGCAATCAGTAAAATAAGAACCAGAACATTTTTAAACTGCCCCAAAAACATATCCCAGGGAGTGCGGCCTTTCTTTTCCTTCAGTTGATTGAGTCCCACCTCATCCAATCGCTTTTTCACTTCCGCGGAGGATAATCCTATTTTCAGATCAGTTTTACTGTACTTGACAATTTCCTCAATAGATTGCTGATAACATTTTTTCATTTATTTTTTCCTCTCATTATTAAATATTTTCCCTCTTAGTTTTTTTCTTCCTATTATTAGCTGTGCTATAATCCAATCCGAGAAGCCTCCCTATGTTGTCAAGGGGACGGTTGTTTTGATAAACTATGTATAGGTTATATCTTTAAATATTTTTACTTCGTTGAATTCTTGAAGTGCTGTTACTGGAAGCACAAATAGCAAAGCAAAAATTATGATGAATAGGATGATTAATTTATGGTTCTTGGTATTTCTTTCAGACATTAAATAAAATCCTCTTTTCAGTAAAAGCGATATTTCACCATTTGGTAGGAATAGTAAGACTAATAAATTATAGCATATTTTTTATCCTTTAAACTAAATGATTTGTATTGGTAAAATCTCTTTTGACCGAATCCGGATAGAAATAATTACTTTGGAAATTGAGTTAGAAAAGGAAAAGAAGCTGAACTCAACATTTCATATAACTGGGAATTCTCCTCAAAACAAAAATAAATTCCATAGGTAACGCTAGAGAAAATTTCATAGTTATATCTATAAAATAATACCTCCTTTAAGGTATATTTTAATATTTAAGAGAGGTAGAAAAATGATAGTGGTAGAGATGTATATAACTATAAAATCACTTTGAGAAAGACATAAGAATAAATAGCTGATAGCAAGGTTTACCGGTCATGATTTTAATATTTTATAAAACTACTTTGATAGAAGTTCTTTAATCTGTTTTTCGGGATATCGGGTCATAATTATAAGGCCTAAAAGGGCAACTACGCTTCCTAATAGGGGAGCTAATCTTACTCCCAGGGGATTACTGATATCTTTCCCAAAGATAGAATATAAAAGAGCAAGACTTGCGGTCGAAAGTCCTAAATTGAGTTTCATAAAGAAACCCTGGACCCCAAAATACATCGCTTCTCTTCTCTCTCCGGTTTTTTTATAATCAACATCGCAAAGTTCAGAAAGTATTACGTTGGGAATAATCATTAGAACTGCAGCGGGAAAGCCCATAAGTCCTACAAAAATTAGTCCCCATATCTTGGGATTGACCGGGGTCAGACCGGTGAGGGATAGAAAAACAGAAAATATTGAAAATAAACCAAGACTTATCATCATAATAACTTTCTTTCCTCGAATCCTCGCCAAAAATCCCACCAGTGGGAAACAGATAGCCGCTATAACAAAGAGGATAGTAAATATATTACTGGCAAAGGTCTCATCAGCACCCATCAGAGTAATTACAATAGGTATGGCAGATGAACGGACAATATTAAAAAGAAACCATAGGGATATATTGGCAAAAAGATAGATAATAAAAGCCTTATTCCTCACTGTTTTTTTGAAGGAATCCATCAGGGGAACCTGGCTGGGACTGGCATTGGAAAATCTTTTCTCATCTACCGCAAATACAGCCGTATATAATAATAGTGCTCCGAAAATAGCCAGACAAATGACCATCTTCCGGTAAGAGCCGACATAATCAGTGTTCTGCATAAATAAATTCAAAAGAAGAGGTCCACCAATCATCACCATCGCTGAACCAATGAGAGAGAAGTATCCTTGAGCTGTGGCAATACTAATCCGAGCTTTTTCATTATGACCGAGTTCAGGAATTAAGGCAAGATAGGGAACAACATACACAGTAAAGAACAAAAAGTAGAAACCAAAAACAATAGCCAGATAAATACCATTAGCGAAGGAAGTATGAGGTACGGGTGGAAAAAATATCAGAACTGTAGATAATGCCAGGGGAAGTCCGCCTATAATAAGGAAAAATCTCCTTCTCCCAAATCTTGAGGTGGAACGGTCAGTCCAGGAGGCCACCAATGGATCAGCAACAGCATCTACAAGTCTTCCAAAAAGCATCACTGCTCCCAACACAGTAATAATTCCCAAAAACCTCTCATTCGAAACAAAGGAAATCATACCTTCTGCTACTCTCTCTTTGGGGGGAAGCAGAAAGGCGATAGCGAAAGTCAACCAGATTGAATCTAACAATACCCATCCTGCTGTGGACAGGTTATAGAGAAAAAGTCTCTTACCTTTAAATTCTTCCATTTCTTTCTCCTTTCTTAGAAATTCTATTACTAATTGTCAATTTATATTATAGGTTTTTTCAATAAAATTTTTTTCAAATTCAGTATTTTTATCCTCATGATATTCTGCTTTTTCTCTTGCTTCATATAATTTTTTCAGGTTTATATGAGCTGTTATCAGGTGATTCCCCTCATAAGAAGGGGATAAAGATAAAACCCCATCTTTTTTTTCAGTCATTGATAGGGGAGCAAATATGCCGGCCTTTCCGGTAAAATGCATCCCGGCAATCCATCCGTTTAAGGAGGATTTCAAACCGTACAGATATGATTCTTGCACCCTGGGCCAAATTCCTCTTAAGGCCTTCCAGGTAGAATATTCTTCTAAGTTAGCGATAGGTAAAATAACCATATCTGCTCCCATCTCTCTGGCGATACGGAAAGTCTCAAAGTAAGTGGCATCCATACAAATAGGGCATACTACTTTACCAAAAGGCAAAGAATATGCCTCCATTTTATTACCTCTTCTCATTCCTAATTTAACCTCAAAATCAGTAAGGTGCATTTTCTTTTGAGTTCCTATCAGATTTCCCTCCGGGTCAAAGAGTGAACCGGCATTAAAAATTACTTCTTTCTCCTTTAAAATATAACTTCCGGTATAAATATATATTCCATATTCCTTTGCTAACAGAGAAATAATTCTTTTAATCCCCGTCTCTACAGGTTGCGCAAATCCTTTAAAAATAGTAGTCAGAAAATAATTATTTCCTTTTAAATGTGGCTCTTCCTCTCTATCTTTCTCTTCGCCTTTATTCTCACTTGCTTTTTTATTTAGAATTTTATTTAAGCAGCTAAACCCCGGAATTAAACCGAATAGATCAAAAAAGTTATATTCCGGGAAGATAATCATGCGGCTGTTGTCTTTTACTGCTTGGCCTACAAAACCACAAAGTATATCTATATATTTTTCTATACTGTTTACCGGATAAATCTGCCTTTGGACACAGGAAACTCTAATGTTTTCCATATCAATATCTTCTGAAAGCCTTCTTTTTTTTATCTTTAATTGTTTACAATATTTTTCTATTCTGTCTAAAGATATTTTTTTATTAAACCATTTTTCAATTAAAAATTCCATCTTCACTACGCCCATCTTCCTCTAAACATTTTCATCTGCTGATAAAATTCCCGATTTAATTGGGACAGTACATCAAATTTGGAAACTGCTTTTCTTCTCTTCTTATTATCCAACTCAGTAATTATTAAACTTTGTTGTCCATTGCTTCTCGCTAAATATCCATCTCCCTTTTCGGTCATTTCCAAAGGGGCATTGATGACCGATTCTCCCCAAAAACTCTGCCCTCCCAGGAATCCATTAAATCCGCTCTCTACCGCAAAGAATTGATTCTGCTGGACTTCTTGCCACATACCGCTTACCTGTAAAGCCTGATTTTTTTCTCCGGTAAAACCTATCGGGGATAAAACAATATCTGCACCCCTTAAAGCCGCCATTCTGGAAACCTGGGGATAAAAAACATCGGTGGAAATTATTAGTGCCAGCTTCCAATCCTTTATTTCTTTTAACTCAATCTTTGCTCCCCGGGAAAATTCTAATTCTCTTTCCCAGCGGGCTAAATAAATTTGCCGTTGTTTAAGCTGGACTTTACCATTTACTATCAAACAGGATTCATGATAAAAATTATTTTTTTCTTTTTGCCAGTAACTCCCGGGACAAATTGCTATCTTATAGTTTTGAGATAATTCTTTAACCTGTTCGATGTATTCCCGGGAATCTGCTTCCTGTATTAAACTCCTTAAACTTATATTATCCGGGCAGCTCAGTTGTTGAAAAAAACATCCCGTAAATCCGGGAAACACTATGATATCTACCTGTTCTTTTATCGCTTTTTCCAGATATTCTTTTATTTTACCAACCAGAGCCTTTGGCTTATCTATCCTTTTCCACTCATTTTTCTTCCATTCTACTGAACCTGCCTTCATTCCCTCCCCTCCTTGATCAAGACATCATAGAGAGAATAAGCCAGATACCCACAGCCGGAAGCAAAACCAACTCCGGTCTTTGCTTCTCCTGAATCTTTATCAAAGCTCTCCGCCAGAAGACCGTAGTCCATATTTGCTTCTTTTAGCCATTTCAGTGCCACGCTTGATAATAACGGATTTAAGATACTCCCGCATAGCCCCAGCCCGGAAGGGGTATTGGGATGGTGGTCGCAGGCCAGTTCATTTATCCTGGCATTTTTAAAGTAATAAGGATAGCATGAAGAATAATAATAATCTATGGTGTTTTTAAATATCTGGTCATCTTTATCTACAAACCTATAAAAATAGAGAGTGCCTAAACTCCCGGGAGGGTCATTATATAATCGGAAATTTCCCTTCCCGTCAGTAGACCACAAAAATATTTTCTTTCCTTCTATTTCCTTAACTAAATATTTATGGATCCCTTTATGAATTTTCTCTATTTTTTGATTGATAAGCTGTGCCTTTTTTACCTTCCCTTTCTTTAATAAAACATCTCTCCAATTCTGTAATCCTCGCCAGAGAATAACATTATCAATAGTAACCAGAGGGTATTCTGCAGGATCGTCAGAAGGGAGCAAGAAAGTTTTATAGAGTCCGGTTTGGGGATCATACTCTCTTTCTATCCGCTCAAACACTTCTTCCAGGGATCTTATTAACACCTCATCGAAAAAGTGGTCTTCCAGGTTATCTAAAAGAATAAAATAACTGGCTGCTTCATCCAGCTCAAAACCGGGGTATAAAACGGTACCATCAATATAATGGGCATGATCTCCCGGATTCTTACTGTGCATCAGGATCATTTCTCTTGCCAAATGTTGATATAATTGAGGGCAAACTAATTTTATTGCAGGAAGAGACCATAAAAAACAATCCCTTTCCCAAAATGCTCCGGAAACATAATAGCGGGGACTTCTTGAAGTTAATGCCAGGTATTTATCACTCTCCATATCTTTGGCTATGGAGTAAAAATAATTAAAAAACAGATTTTCATTTAATCTGGTTTCCAATGCAGGGTCTTTAGGATAGGGTATGGTTTTTTTCTTTAGCCAATCCAGAAATTCATGGTAAATTTCGCTATACCCTTTTCTTCTTAAGTGAATAAGAGTAGTAGATGCACCATCCGGGTCATAATTTACAGCTATATAGAAACAATTTTTATTTTGGCAGGATATCTTTAAATTTAAGATTTCCTTTTCTTTAAAATCATCAACTTTAAAATCTTTATCTCCGCCAAAGGCTAAGGCCAGCGAAACTCCTGAAGAAAAAATATTAGCTACCGGATTGCCCAACCATTTATCTCGTTTTATTACTTTTTTAGTATCTATCTGGTGAGAATCAAATCGTAATAAAGATACATCTCTTAAATCAAAAAATAAAGAAATATCAATTTCTTCTGAACTTTCAAAGCTATAGATTAACCCCTTTTCCTTAAGATCGGTAAATATTCTTCCGGTTACCCTTATCCCGCCTTTTAAAAAAAAGTTTAATCGGGGTAGATAATACTGTTCTTTAGAGACATCTATCTTTTCTATTTCAATTTCTTTTCCCTCTTGGTAAAAATGCGGTGTCAATAAATTTGGCTCTCCTTTTAATTCTACCAAAGCTTTATTGGAAAGAGATACCACATTTATATTTTTAATAGCACCATTTTGACCATCAATAATGGGTACGCTCAGGTAATGATTCCCGGCATATAAAACTCGCACATTTTTTACTATTTCTTCGGGCCTGGTTATAATTTTATTCATATCCTTCTTATTCAATTTAAATTCCTTTAGGAAATTTTCTTTTTGTCAGGGGGACGGTTCTCTTGACACTTTCCGACAAGATTGAAAAGTGTCAAGAGAACCGTCCCCCTGACAATTTAATTTTTAGCAGAAACAGAAAGAGATTTTAGATAGATATGAGGAAATTTATATTTTCCTTCTACCCATTTCGCTTTATTTCCCAAAGCAGCTATATTTTTTAATTCTTCTATGGCATTGCCGGCAATCATCACATCCTTAACTCTCCCTACTATTTTGCCTTTTTCTATCTTATAGCCCAACTGTACATTATTAGAGAAGGCCCCGCTTATTATATTTCCCTGTCCCAGTCCAAGGACCTGATCAATAACTATCCCTTCCGAAATATCTTTAATCATCTCTGTAAAAGATACTTCTCCTTCCTTCATTATCAAGTTGCTTATACCGGGAACAGGTTCGCTTTGTATGCTAGCTCTCAAACCATTTCCGGTACTCTCTACTCCGGCTATTCCCGCTGTCTGTAGATCATAATAAAAATTCTTAATCTCTCCTTTTTCTACCAAAGTAACCTGTTTCATTTCTACTCCTTCATCATCAAAAGGAGCACTGCCTAAAGCAAAATCTATAGTACCATCACTATAAAAAGTTAACAGGTCACTCCACAATTTCTTGTTTTTCTGGGAAGTTAAAGGAGAAATTTTCTTCAAGACCATCTTTCCATTTAAACCGCTAATGATGGAGAGAATCAAGACTAAAGCTGCCTTGGGGGTAAAGATAACCGGCATCTTCCCGCTTTCTACGGGGACAATCTTCTCCCCCCATTCTAAATTTTCTATTATCTCGGAGGTCAATTCCTTAGCATCAAGATTGTCTTTTCCCGACTCAAGAGAAGAATAAATCATCAACATATCTTGATCTTCGGTTTGTTGAGCCATCACCGAATAAGCAATTGTAGTCTTATGGTAAGAAAAATTCCCTCCCCTGGAATTAAGATATTCTATCTCGCTATAATCTTTTAAGATAGTGACATCACAACGCAATTTTCGATTGAAATCCTTCACTCTCTCTATAATACCTTCGCCTGCCTTTACCATCTCTTCAATGCTTTTATCGGCTACCTTTTCGTCATATATATCTATATCTTTCTTTTCCTTATTCTCCCTTTTCATTTCCCCAGGAAAATCAAAAGAAGCCGTTGAACCAAACTCAGAGGTAGCTGCTGCTTTTTCAACTATTAAATCAAAACCTTCATTTCCTGTAGACGAAGAAAATCCTATCCTCCCTTTATTTATCACACGCAATGCTTTCCCCTCGCTCTCAGAAATATCGATAGATTTTAATCTGTTTACCTCAAAATTAACCGGAATGGTCTTGCTCTTTACTTTAAATAGCTCAGCTGAGTCTACTTCCTTACAGGCCTGTTGTAACAATTTTTCCATCTCATCTACCTCCTACTACTACTTTTTTTATCCTGAGATGAGGACTGCCGAAAGAGACTGGTAGAGGGTTTTGCCCCGCTTTTCCGCATCCCCCACCGGATTCAATCATCTTCAAATCATTTCCTACTCCCTCAATATTAAGAAGGGTGGTAAATAAATTCCCACTTAAAACCACATCCTTAACCGACTCGGTAATCTTCCCGTCTCTTATCATAAAACCTTCCCCGGCACTAAAAGTAAACATCTCAAAGCTGGTCATCCCTCCATAGCAATCCTTGGCATAAATTCCCTTTTTTATTCCGGATAATAAATCTTTAAAAGGAGTATCTCCGTTTTCGACATAGGTATTGGTCATTCTAACAATAGGTTTAAAGCGATAGTTGAGGGCACGGGCATTTCCGGTTGGCTCTTCCCCCATTTTAACAGCAGTCTCCCGCGAATGTAGCCTGCCTGTCAGGATTCCCTCTTTTATCAGATAATTTTTCTTTGTTTTAACTCCTTCATCATCATATTTGGCCGAACCTAACAGATCCGGAATAGATCCATCGTCAACTACATTGAGTTTGGGTGAGCCAAATTTCTTCCCTAATTTCATTAAATCGCTCATCCTCTCGTCTTCATATAAAAAATCAGCTTCACTAAGATGTCCAAAGGCTTCATGAATAAAAACCCCGCCTAACATCTGATCTAAAATAACCGTATATTCCCCACCTTCCACCGGCTGCGCCTTAAGAAGATTGACTGCCCGAGAAGCTGCTCTTTGTGCTTTGTCGGAAATTCTTTCCATAATGGCAAAACCCTTGGTGCTTCCGACACTCTCGCTGGCTATCTGAACATTATCCCCCTCTCGAGCTATGGCTGTAAAACCCGCACTTAAAAACGGCTTTTCCTGTTCGATATAACTACCTTCCGAATTGGCAAAATAAATAGTAGAAAATCTATCAGTATAGACTACATTGGAGGATTGAATCAGAGGATTAGATTTCATAATGATATTATTATAATTTTCTATTAAATCCTTCTTTTCCCTCAAACTTACCTGGCGAAAATCTTTATCTAATTCCCGATGAACTATTTCTACCACCGGCAAAGCCACAGCTAATTTACTCTCTCCTTTTCCAATTAAACTCGCCACCTCAATAGCTTCTTTCACTTTTTCCTCCAGATCATCAAACCGGTTAAAGGAAACGAAACCCCATCCCCCTTTTACCAGGGCACGAACATTTCCTCCTGCCTGCTGGGAACAATTTATTTTTTCTAATTTCTCCCCTTGAAAATGAATGGTAGTGGTTTCTTTCTTTTCCGCCCTTATCTCGATATAATCTGCACTATTTCTTTTATTTTTTAAAGCCTTTTCAAAAATTTCTCTCATTATTAGCCTCTCCTTTAATCTTCCTCTGTCTCATTTATTTTATTTTTTAAGATTGCTTCTTCATCTAAATAAATTGACCTTTCTAACCACCAAATCCATTTACTCCATTTTTCATTAAAATTTCCACTTTCTTCCTTTATATTGATAAAACCACTTATTTTGGCCTCTGTTTCATCAGCACAATGAAGAGCAATGGCAGTTAATATGCTGGGGAGTTTTGGTGAACCGAATTCAAAACGTCCATGATGACTTAAGAGAGTATGTTTTATCATTAATTCTAAATCCGGAGGAAAATTATCTAAGCTCTTTATTTTTTGGTCAATCATCTCCAGCCCTATAGTAATATGACCTAAAAGTTTACCTTCATCGGTATACTCAATGACTCGGTCATAAGTATATTCTCTAACCTTGCCTATATCGTGGAGTAGAGCCATAGTTATCAAAAATTCACGATTTATCTCTTTATAAATATCACCTATTGTTTCACAAATCCTGACTAAATTACAGGTATGCTCGAGTAAACCTCCGAGATAAGGCTGGTGTACTTTTGTAGCAGCAGGAGCCTTTTTAAACTTCTCCGCAAATTCTGGGTCATCAAAAAAACTCTTCAAAAGGTTTTTCAAGTGATAATTATCGATAGAATTTATTTTTGAAAAAATTTTCTGCATTAATTCATTTAAATTTTCTTTTGATTGTGGTAAATAATCGGAATAATCTAAATCTAAGTGAGCGGTTTCGGTAAGAGAAGAAACTGTTGCCTGAAGGGTTCCATCACTTTTCTTTTTGGTAATATACCCTTGAACTCGGGCAAATTTAATCTTGCCTAACTTTTCTATCTTATCATCAGAAATATCCCAATTTACGGCTTCAATTTCTCCGGTCTTATCGGTGATTTTAAAGAACATATCTATGGTTTTTTTATCCCGCCTTACTTTAAACTCTATATCTTTTAAGAAAAATACGTCATCAATTTTAGTGCTCAAATTTAAATCGTTCACCATTTGTTTTTTAACCAAAACAC
Organism: Atribacterota bacterium; assembly: GCA_038203565.1. Classification (GTDB taxonomy): domain Bacteria; phylum Atribacterota; class Phoenicimicrobiia; order Phoenicimicrobiales; family Phoenicimicrobiaceae; genus Sediminicultor. The sequence goes on along the minus strand of JBBRDV010000014.1, from coordinate 14,526 downwards.
TTCACTCCTTTTCTGATATTTCTAATATATACGATTTTTGTTATAAAAACTTGACAATAACATCTATTTTCTTTATTCTATTTTCATAAAGGCTATTTTGGATACCTATCAATTTTAAATTTATCTTCAATAATAAGCCGGAGTGGCGGAACTGGTAGACGCGCTACGTTCAGGGCGTAGTAGGTGTATGCCTGTGGGGGTTCAAATCCCCCCTTCGGCACCATCTCTCTCTTTTTCAATCTTTCGCAACTCTGCTTCTCCCAAACCAAAGTAATGCCCAATCTCATGGATAACCACTTTTCTGACAGATTCCTTTATTTCTTCTTTGTTTTTACAGCGAACTTCTATGGGTTTTTTAAAGATAATAATCTTATCAGGCATAACGTTCCTGTACCAGATACCTCTTCTGGGATAAGGGACCCCCCGATAAAGACCCAAAAGGCCATAGGGTGATTTGATCTTCATCTCCCTAAGAAGTTCCTGGGAAGGCAAATCTTCAATTACGATAGCAATATTTTCCATCTTTTCTTTAAATTTTTCGGGAAGGCTGCTTATTGCCTCTGTTACTAATTCTTCAAATTCTTCTTCGGTTACTTTCATTTTACTTTTTTAGCTCTTCTTTTAAATTTTCTATAAATTCTTTCACTTTCTGTATATATTGGTCCCTTGCCACTTCTCGTGCGGTCAGCTCAAGTAAAGCAAGTGGGGCCTTCTGACTCAGATTTTTCATATCAGCAAATACTTTCTCGGCATCTGAACCTACCCGGGTACAGAAAAAAGCTACTTTTTTAAATTCTTCTTTAAATAAGGAAAGATAGGTTCTGATAGGGGTAGAAATATTGGAGGACCAGATGGGGGTTCCGATAATAACTAGATCGTATAAAGAGGGATTATTTTTTATCTCCTTAATTGCGGTTAATCTTCTCAAGTTAGCATCAGTCCCGGCACTTAAGAATCCTACAATTCCCTCCCTGCTTTTAATATCAAAAATCTCTTCCTTATCACACTTTAAAATTTCTGAAATAGCTTCGGCTACTTTTTTAGTTTTGCCGCTTCTCGAATAAAATGCTACTAATATTTTCATCAAAAAATACCTCAATGCAAATTCCAATAGTAAAATAGATAAACTCGCTCTAATTAATTAGATTTTGTTTCATTATAACCAAACATCCAGAAAGGTTGACAGAGCAATGCCCGGGAGGTTTCTGAAAACTGAGGGGTGACAAACTCAATTTAAATTATATTAAATGAGAATTAATTGCATTTACACTTTTCTCTTATCTTTTCTTTCTTACATTTAGTAATATTTTTTAAATCCTGTTCCGGTAATTCTAATTCATTCTTTAAACCCTGAATTATTCTATTATTTTCTGTTTCAGGATTTACTGCATAGATAATCCACTTGCCTTCTCGCCGATTATCAACAAGACCTGCTTCTTTTAAAATCCTAATACTATGCGAAATTCTTGATTGTTCCATATTTAATATATTTACTAATTCACAGACACATAATTCGCCCTGCAGTAGAAGTAAATAAATACGTAGGCGGGTTTCATCAGATAAGGCTTTAAATATCTTTATAGTTGCTTTCATTGTTGTATTCTCCTTTATACATGATGATATTCAGGTTATTGCTGTAAAAATATTTATCCTGCAGGCCATATTTTTTTCTACAATTTATAATTTTTATTAATCTTAGCGAAACAATTTACTATCTATTAATTACAATAGGGATGGCAATAGTTAAATAAAGATATTCCTTTATTTCCCCTTCCTGTATTTTATCTGGGATTCTATCTTTTAATAATATCACCTGTAGATTTTCTTTTTCTCCTGAGTTTAACTCAATTTCAGATACTAAGGGGATGAGGTAATCTACTGAGGTTTTTATGGAAGTAATTTTTATCCCGTCTTCAGCTAAATTTGCCAGAACGAAGCTTCCTATCGTTTCACCTTCAGAATTAGTGGTTAAATTAAAACTGGCTCCTACCGGGGAAATACTTACTGTTGGAATAGGTTTCTCTTTTATATAACCATCAATACGCAATGAAAAGGCTTTTCTCTTGGGATCATTACAGTATATACGCACACTCTCTCTTACTTCACCTAACTCATGCTGGCTGGAATTATAGGTAAAAGTTACCTCCTGTTTTTCTCCCGCAAGAATCGTTAAAGGTAAGGGTATTTCTGTATCGTATTGAATGTACTCAGAGGCATCTATCTTATCAATTATCAAATCCAGTTCACCCTTATTTTCAATAGTAAAAGTAAAGGAGGGTAAATCCCCTTGGGAGATCAGCCCTAAATCCCATTGAGAATCAGAAAAGAAAGCTTGAGGAGAGGGGATAGGCTCTACCTCAGCAATTATTGTAACTTTGGTGGTGGGGAGCTGTGGGTCGTTAGATTCGATATAGATATCTTTTTTAACCAGATCTTTATAACCGGTAGGATCAAAAGTTACCTGTAGTTCGGCTGATTGTCCGGGTTTTATTTTATCAGAAGAAAGCATAGTGGCAGTACAGCCACAGGAGGCTCGTACTCGACTGATAATCAATTCTTCTCTTCCTATATTTTTGATGGTAAAGATATGAACGGGCCTTTCATCTTCTTTTATCTTTCCGAAATCCCATTCTTCTTCTGATATAGAGATATTAGGCGGCTGGGAAGACTTGTTTTGAATATTATAAAATATTAAAAAAGCTCCTACTATAACTACTATACTTATTAATATTAAGATGATAATAATTTTGTTTTTACGAAACATAACTTTCTCCTTTGTTATATATTAATTAATATTCCCTTGTTAAACAATTTTTCTTTTATCACCTATTTAATAGCCAGGTGGAGGAGGGCATACTCCATCATCACAACCATCATCCTTTTCAGTCTCTTTTTTGGGAGTTCCCTTTTCTTGAGCAGCTAAAAAATAAGTGAGATATTGAAACATTATATTTTGTTGTTTTGAGATTAACCCCGGATAGACTCTCTTTACTACCAAATTCTTATCTAAAAGAATATTGGTGGGTAAAACTTCAATATTGTAAAGATTGCTCACTTCATTCTGGCTGTCTAATAATATGGTGAAAGATATTTTTTTATCAGTCCAAAACTTTTTAATCTGAGCAAAATCTTCCTCTTTCAGGTCTTTACGGGTATTTATCATAATTACCTGGTATTTTTCTTTAATGATATACTCTTCAAAATATTCGGCCAGTTCTTCTATCCCAGATACTGAATCCTTATTTTCATTATTACCAAAGTAAAGAATAAGGAGTTTTTGTTTTCCCTTATAGTTTTCTAAATCAAAATTTTTTCCATCCACAGTCTTAAGAGTAAAGTTGGGAGCAGGAAAATATTTCCTAAAAGAAGAAGCAGCATAAACAGATAGATAAAAAGAAATTAAAAAAACAAATACTATTAATAGCATAATAAAAAGATTATTTTTCTTTTTCTTCATCGAAAAAACCATATAAAGTACCTCCTTACATTAATCTACCAATCTACCAATCTCTCGATCAATTTGGCCGACAGTTTTAAATACAAGTTGTGAGTTCACGCTTTTAGTAAAAAATTCCGCTATAAAACAACAGCCCGGCCAATCCGAAAAACAGCAGGGTCATCGCCATTTTGATTTTCCCAAAATTCTTTTGAGTAAGTTCAGCCCACTGTGCCGAAGTAGTCCCCCAGTAAGTAAAAGAAAAGACCAGGACTAAAGGCACTATAAACATCAGATTATAGAACAAGAGATAAAATAAAGCATTAGCCTTTAAATCAGGGATAGTACTGATAAACATGATAGTAGGAAGATAAATCTGACCGGTACAGGCTAACTCTAAAAGAGAAACTATAAAACCAGTTACTGCAGCCATTAAGATATAATTACTCCGTCTTACATTCTTACGTATAGTTGAATGGATCATATTCTTTAAAAATGGGGGCAATTGGAGTTTAGCATCTTTGGTGGTCCCTTTTTTCTTGAATTGAAGATAGTCATATAGACTGATCACCCCTAAAATTAAGGCAAGGGCGGCGGTAACCAGAACGAATATCTTTCGAACTAAAGGTAAAAAGGATAAAGAAGTAATCATCTTTAAGGCCCCGGTTCCGATTAAGAAATAGGTCAGAAAGATAGATAGGGTAAATATTCCTCCTACCCAGAGGATATCTTTCCCTTTTCGGTTGATCAGAGTAAGATAAGAGATAAAAAATATGATGGTAGCAAAAGCACAGGGATTTATGCCATCAATCAAACCACTTACTGCTACCGCAGTCAGACCGAAGGACTGAAAACGGGCTATTAATCTTTCTTGAGCAGTAAGGTCCTTTTCCTTAACTTTTTCCCAGGGAGCAATAGTTTCTGTGGTTAAATATTTTTGAATTAATTCGTCTAAACTTTCAAAGCTAATGGCATCTCTAAAAAGGTAATTATCCCCTATAAATATAACCGGGACCAGGAGTCTTTCCCCCTCAGGCATTTGATATAATTCGCCTAAGGATTCGGCTAATTCCATATTATCGGTTAGACTAATGTCAAAACTTTTTATGATTAGATTATCAGGATATTCTGCGGAAATATCATTCAATATAATCTTGACTTTATCACAATCATGACACCCTGCTTCGTAAAAATAGGCTAAATAAACTGGAGAACTAACTGAACTTGATGTGCTGGCGGCAAAAGAATTAATTGCATAAGGAGAAGAAATTTGGCTTATGAAAATTACGGAAAACAAGGAAAGTAAAACCAGAGTTAAAGTCAAATAAAACTTTCTTCGGTTTGTATGGTTTAATTTATTATTTATTAATTTAGTTTTCATTAGATATAATTTTCCCCTTAAACCATATTAATCAGAATAGTTTATAATTTTTTATATTCTACTACAAATCGCTTTAATTATTATACTTTGTACGGCAATATTTTTTCAGGTCGTAAGTTACAGTATATAATATAATATTAAAATTTTAAAATTTTTAATTAAACCAACTTTTTTAACAAACTTTTTACTGTGAAATATACACTTGAAATTTAATATGATAAACCTATCATACGTATCTATAATTGTCAAGAATTTAAATATCGAAACCCGATTAAAAATTTTACCATAAAAAACTTGACAATAAACATACGTTTATCTTATAATATAAACAAGGTAATTAATAAATTATGCTACTATAATGATTATAGCAAATTATTTAAATTTTTTAAAGGAGACCAAACATGTTTAAAAAAGATTCCCTTGACCCAAATCATAAAAAGACTCTTCAGTTGATTCAAAAAACAATTAGAGAAAACGGCTATCCGCCCACTGTTCGGGAAATCTGCAAAGCCGTGGGAGTAACTTCTTCCGCTACTGCCCATAAATATCTTACCATCCTGGAAAAGAAGGGTTATATCCACCGGGAGAAAGAGAAATCTCGAGCCATTAGAATTATACCTCAGACCAATAAAGTGCCTGTAATAGGAAGTGTAGCCGCAGGAAAACCATTGTGGGCCTTAAAAGATATCACCGAAGTTATACCTATACCGGAGCAGCTTTCTGGCAGTGAAGAAAGTTTTATGGTAAAAGTTGAAGGTGATAGCATGATCGGAGATCATATCCTTGATGGAGATTATGTCATGGTTTCGCCCCAGCAGGATGCTGACAACGGAGACATTGTCATCGCCCTCCTAAATCAGGAAGAGGTTACAGTAAAAAGATTATATAAAAAAGATAATCAGATTACCCTGCAGCCTTCCAACTCTCTTTACAAACCCATAAACACCAAAGATGCGATTATCCTGGGTAAGGTTATCGGAATTTTAAGACGATTTAACGGAGGAAAAAAGTAGTAACCATGCTATATATCGGTACCTCCGGTTATAGTTATGAAGATTGGATAGGAACCTTTTATCCCGAAAATACTGATAAAAAAGAGATGCTTAAACTATATGCCCAAAAGTTTAAGGTTTCTGAAATTAATTCTACCTATTACCGTATCCCTCATCCGGCATCTTTTTATTATTTACAGCAAAAGGTTCCTGCTGATTTTAAGTTTACAGTAAAAGCCAATCAAGAAATGACTCATAGCCGAGAAGAAAATCCCGCTATTTTTAAAGATTTTAAAGAATCCATAAAGCCCTTGCTGGAAGCGGGTAAATTTGCCTGCGTGTTAGCTCAGTTCCCTTATTCTTTTCATAATACCCCCTCTAATCGGGATTACCTTCTCCGCTTCAAAGAAAGAATGGAGGATATACCCCTGGTAGTAGAATTTAGAAATTCTTACTGGATAAATAACGAAATATTCAGGATTTTAAAAAACAACGAAATAGGTTTTTGCTGTGTAGACCAACCTCAGCTTAAAGGTTTGATCCCGCCCATAGCTGAAGCTACTTCTAATCTGGGTTATGTTAGATTTCATGGTCGAAACAAGGTTAATTGGTGGGAACACGAAAAAGCCTATCAGAGATATGATTATCTCTATACCGAAGAGGAATTAAAAGAATGGATACCTAAAATAAAAAAAATTGCCGAAAAAACTACCGACCAGTATATTTTTATGAATAATCATTATAAAGGTCAGGCAGTTAAAAATGCCTTGATGTTGATCGAACTTCTTAAAGAAGAAATAGAAACCGGAGAAATTAAAGAGAAAGAGCAAGAAAAAGAGGAACGGAATTAAAGAAAAATTGCTTATATTTTTTTGCTCCTTGAAACAAACATACGTTTAAGTGAAAGGAATTTCAAAAATGGATATGGTACATCTACATGTACACTCTCAATACAGTATGCAAGATGGACTCTGCAGCCTTGATGATTTAGTTAAACAAGCTGCTAAATTTAATATGAAAGCAATAGCTTTAACTGACCATGATGGACTTTATGGGGCTATTCAATTTTATAAAAAAGCAAAAAAAGCCGGGGTAAAACCTATCCTCGGCTGTGAAATACGGATAAAAGATAATCAAAAATCCAATCAAGCCTATCATTTTATTCTTTTGGTCAAAGACAAAGAGGGATACAGCAACCTCTGCCAGATTATTACCAGAGCTCATTTATCTAATCCTGGCTCTATCCCGTCCATAGAAAAAGATATTTTAGCCAAACACAGTAAGGGAATCATTGGATTAAGCGGATGCGATAAAGGGGAAATACCTCTTCTCCTTTCACAAAAGAAGGCTGAGCAAGCCGAAGAGGCCGCTTACCGGTATCAACAGGTATTCGGTAAAGAAAATTTTTATTTAGAATTATCCTTTCATGGCCTGAGCCAGGAAAAAGAAATTAATTCTAAATTAATAGAAATAGGACAAAAATTGGGGATTCCTGCAGTAGCCACCAATAATGTCCATTACCTGGAAAAGAAACAAGCCTACTCTCAAGGTCTATTAAATAAAATTGCCAATTTAGGAACAAAAGAAAGATTCTATCACCAAAAACTTGAGACCGATGAATATTATTTTAAATCTCCCTCGGAGATGGAAAAACTATTTTCCCGGGTGCCTCAAGCCCTTAAAAACTCAAGTGAAATTGCTGAAAAGTGTCATTTAGAACTTAATTTAGGAGAAATACATCTTCCGGCTTATCCCCTGCCCTCTTCCTGTTCTGCCCGGGATTATTTAAAAAAACTTTGCCTGGAAGGCCTTAAAAAATATTATCCCGTCCCCTCCTTAGAAGTGATAAAGCGCCTGCAATATGAATTAAAGATAATCAACCAGATGGGTTTTGCCGGATATTTTTTAATCGTTCGTGATATAGTCCGCTTTGCCAAACAAAATAATATCCCGGTCGGTCCGGGGAAGGGTTCTTCGGCCGGCAGCTTGGTCTCTTATCTGCTGAATATCACCGAGGTAGACCCTTTAAAATACCAACTTTTTTTTGAAAGATTTCTTAACCCGGAAAGAATAGACCTTCCGGATATCGATATAGATTTCGGCCAGCTGGGGAGAGAAAAAGTAATCTCCTATATCTTTGAGAAATTTGGAAATAATCGGGTAACCCATGTCAGTACTACCTCCACCTATGCCGCCCGCTCAGCCATTCGAGATGCAGGAAGAGTACTGGGATTCCTCCCTCGGGAGATAAATAAAATCGCTCAACTTATGCCTATCTTCTCCTCACCGGGAGTAATTAATGCTTCTCTAAAAAATTTAACTGAACTAAAAAAACTTCCCCAAGACCAGGAGCCTCTTAAATCCCTATTCTCTTTTGCTCAAACCATAGAGGGGATACCCCGTCACCTCTCTGTACATGCCTCTTCCATGATCATCTCGGATAGGCCGCTTTCCGAAATAGTCCCTCTGGAGATCACCAATCAGGGAGAAATAGTCAGCCAATACGAAAAAGAATCCATCAAAGATTTAGGCCTATTAAAAATGGATATTCTGGGCTCCCGCAGTCTTACTATTATTAAAAAAACTCTGGAAATGCTAAAAGAAAAAAATATAAATATTGACCTTAACCAGATTCCCCTTGACGATGAAGCTACCTTCTCTGCCCTGCAAAAGGGCAAAACTCTGGGAGTCTTCCAATTGGAAAGCTCGGGGATGTCCTCTCTTCTAAGGAGACTTTCCCCTTCCCATCTCAATGATGTCATCGCTGCTCTATCTTTATACCGACCAGGTCCTTTAGATAGCGGAATGACCGAGCATTATCTTAAAAGAAAGCGGGGCGAAGAAGAGATAGACTATCTACATACCAAATTAAAACCTATTTTGAAAGATACTTATGGAGTTATTCTTTATCAGGAACAGGTTATGCAGGTCGTTTCTGTTTTTGCCTGCCTTAGCCTGGGAGAAGCCGACCTCTTTCGTCGAGCCATCAGCTCCCGTTCACCGGTAGAAATGGAAAAACAAAGGGATAATTTCCTTAAAAAAGCTATTCAACAAGGAAATACCAGAGAAGAAGCGGAAAAAGTTTTTTACCTGATCTCCAAATTTGCTCACTACGGTTTTAATAAAGCTCACAGCACCTCCTATGCCCTAATCTCTTTTGTAACCTGTTATCTTAAGGTGCATTATCCCGCTTACTACCTGGCTTCCTTGCTCACCTACGGTATGGGTTATTATTCTCCTGACCGCTATATTCAGGAAGCCAGACGCTTCAAGGTTAAAGTACTTCCTCCCGATATCAATAAGAGCGGAGCCGGTTTTACCGTAGAAGATGGAGCCATTCGGGTGGGACTGGGACAGATAAAAGGTATGGGAGAAAAGCATTTAAAATCCATTCTATCTCTCAGGGAAAAATGCAAAAGATTTAATTCTCTGTATGATTTCTGTTATACAGTTGCGCCCTTAAGAATCAATCAACCATTAATAGAAAATCTAATCAAGGTAGGTGCTTTTGATTTCACTGCTTATCCCCGTTCGGCATTATTAACCCTGCTCCCCCTTACTTTAAAAGAGGTTAGAAAGAAGAAAGCTAAAGATGGGGCGCAAAATATAATGCTCAAAGAGAGGGGATTACGGGATACCGAACTTATTGCCTCTGACTCCATTCCTGCTTATCCTTTTTCTAAATCTTTCCAAATGAATTTAGAAAAGGAAATACTCGATTTATATATAACTAACTATCCTTTAAAAAAATATGATAAAATATTAGCACACCTGACGATGATGAACTCTAATCAACTGTTAAATACCTTTTATCCGAAGTCAATTTTGATAAAAGGAATACTCATCCAGGCAAGAAGACAATTTACCAGGCAAAAACAGGTTATGGCTTTCTTGCTCCTGGAAGATGAAGCCGGTTTTTTTGAAGTGATTGCTTTCCCGAATATCTATCAAAAATATTCTATTCTCCTTCGCAAAGAAGTACCTCTTTTGATAGAAGGGGCTTTAAGTAAAAATGGCGGAGATTTTAAAATCATTGCCCGGAAGATTGTAAATATAAATTCGTATCTCGTATCTCGTGAAGAAGATAGAAACCAGGTGCCTGAGGTAGGGGCAAACCTTGTGTTTGCCCGTAATGAGTAAGGTGTTGTAGGGGTTTGATTTATCAAACCCGTTTCGGGTCGGATAAATCCGACCCCTACAAAAAAACAATATATTTTGTCATTGCGAGGAACGAAGTGACGAAGCAATCTCAACTAAAAACGAAAAACTATATACCTATTTTTTAATTTAGGAAGGATATAAAAAATAATGAGTGATAACCATCGCCTATCTATAATTCATCTGGACCTCGATGCTTTTTTTGCCTCGGTAGAGCAAAGAGATAATCCGGTTTATCGGGAAAAACCTCTTATCGTGGGAGGAGCAAGCGGTGCTGAAGGCAACTTAAACCGCGGAGTAGTCTGTGCCGCTTCCTATGAAGCCCGTAAATACGGTGTTCACGCCGGTATGCCCATCTGGGAGGCCCGTCAAAAATGTCATCAGGGAATTTTTATTCCTTCTCAAATACACAAATACCTGGAAGCATCTGATCGTTTTTTTCAGATCTGCAGTACTTATACCCCACTAATAGAACCGTTGAGCATCGATGAACTTTTTTTAGATATATCCGGATGCGAATCACTCTTTGGCTCAAGTGAAATCATCGGCAGAAAAATTAAAGAAAGGGTTCATCAAGAATTAGGCCTTAAAGTTTCGGTGGGGATAGCAGAAAATAAATTCTTGGCCAAGATAGCTACTAATCTGGGGAAGCCAGATGGTTTTTATATTATCTACTTTAAAGATATTCAAAAAATTCTTTATCCTCTTCCTATCTCTGCCCTCTGGGGTATAGGAAGAAAGACGGAAGAATTATTAAAAAAATCTGGTATCTATCAAGTAGAACAATTGGCTAAAATGCCTGATCTTATCTTAGAGAATCTGATGGGGAAAAACGGGATAAAGATAAAACTTCTGGCTCAAGGGATAGACGAAAGCCCGGTTGCTCCCCCATCTGAAGCAAAATCTATTGGTAAGGAAACAACTTTCGGTAGCAATATAACCGAAAAAGCAGTTCTGTTAAAAGAACTGCTAAAAATTTCCCAGAACGTGGGTTATACTGCCAGAAAGGAAGGTTACAAAGGTCGGACCATTACCTTAAAAATAAGATTTCAGGATTTTGTTACCATCACTAAGTCCAAGACCTTAGAAAATTCTACCCATCTTGATGATATCATCTTTAAAACTATCATAGAACTCCTGGACAAAGTAAGAAATAAAAAAGGCGGAGTTAGACTTTTGGGAGTAAGATTATCCAATCTTATTTCGGGAAAGGAAAGAAAGCAATTAAAATTTTCCAAAGACAAAGAGGATAAATTGGAACAACTTACTCAATCTTTAGATAAAATCAGGGAAAAATTTGGCTCTAAAGCCATCACCCGAGCCAGCCTTTTAAAGTGAATCTGGATTCCGCATCAAGTGCGGAATGACAGAAATACGGTAACCCGGTAACAAGACTAGAGTGAATTCTCAAGTTAAAACTTAAATTCTTTTTCTTTAAAGAGTTTCAAACAGGCATCTACCACTTCAGGGTCAAAAAGAATATTTTCATACTTTGAAATTTCTGCTAAAGCTTCATCAATACTAAGAGCAGGCCGATAGGATTTATAAGAAGACATTGCTTCAACCACATTCGCTACCCCTAATATTTTTGCCTCTATCAGAATTTTGCCACCTTTTAACCCTCTCGGATATCCTGAACCGTCTATCTTTTCCTGATGTTGAAAGACAATTTCAGCAACGGGCCAGGGAAAATTTACTTTTTTTAAGATTTCATAACCTGTTCTGGGATAATTTTTGAGTAAATTAAATTCCACTTCAGCTAATGAACTTGGCTTACTGACAATTCTAGTGGGCAAATTAACCTTCCCCACATCATGAACCAGAGAGGCAATTTTTACTCCTTCGATCTTATCCTGAGGAAGTTTCATCTCTTGGGCTATCGCAGTAGCAAGTTTGGAGACCCTTTGGTGGTGACCTGTAAGGTAGGGGTCTCTTATTTCAACTATTTTCGTAATAATATAGGCAATGCTTTCTATAAATTTTTGCAACTTTTCGTCACTCTGCTGGAGTTCTTTCTCCAGCAGATTATACCTAACTGCTGTTTGTTCCAATTCGGTAATTTTTTTATTCTTTTCTCGTAATTCTTCAATAAGTTTTTCTTTTGTTTTCTCTATATTCTTCATCTTTTTAATTTGCACCTCCATAAAAATTAATATTAGAGTAATCTTATATAAGAGTAATTGGTGATATAGTTATTATAACATAAAAACATAATATCATGCCCTTGGCCTAAGGGAAATGTAAATCACTTTTATCTATTCAAATTTAAATCCTTTTTCCTTAAAGAGCTTCAAGCAAGCCTCCACTACTTCCGAGTCATAGAGGATACCTTTATTTTGGGTGATTTCTTCCAGGGCTGCATCTATTCCGAGAGCCGGTCGGTAGGGACGATGGGAAGACATGGCTTCGACGACATCGGCTACTCCTATAATACAGGCTTCTATGAGAATATCCTTACCTTTCAGTCCCTGAGGATATCCTGAACCATCTAATCTTTCGTGATGTTGCAGGATAATTTGGGCTATAGGATGGGAAAAATCATTAGATTTTAAGACATTATATCCTATTTGGGAATGTTCTTTGATGAGACTAAATTCTATATCGGATAATTGGGTGGGCTTGCTTAAAATTTCAGTGGGCACTCCAATTTTCCCGATATCATGGATTAAAGAAGCGATCCTGATCCCTTCAATCTTATCCAGAGAAAGGTCCATCTCTCGGGCAATAGAGATGGCCAATTGGCTGACCTGGCGCTGGTGACCGGAAGTATAGGGGTCTTTGACCTCTACTATCTTTGATATGGTCTCAATGGTTGCGCTCAAGGTTTTTTTGAGTTTTTCTTCTGCCTGCTTGCGCTCGGTGATATTCCGACCATTGACCACGAATCCTACTACTTTGTTATCCCTACTAAAATATGGGTAATAAGTGATATCCATGTAACGCTGTCCATAAGCCGGAAAATTAAACCAGTCTTGATAGTTTACTTCTTCACCACTCAAGCAACGGTCAGCACGAGGCCTGATCACTTTATTGAAGTTCTCTTCTCCAAATACTTTAACCACCGTTTTCCCAATCAACTGTTCAGGAGTTAATTTAAACGCTTCTACATAAGCATTATTTGCCGCGAGATAGTGGAAACTACTATCCAGGAGTGCTAGCATATCAGAGGAACTGGATACAATATGTTCATATTGATGTAGCATCTCCTCTGCTTGCTTTCGCTCGGTAATATCTCTTGCTATACTCAATAAATAAATGTCTCCCTTAATCTTTACCGGATAATTGCAGATCTCAACTGTTACTGTACTTTTATCTTTTCGAATGATGACATATTCCTCTGGTCCAGTTACTGATCCCATGACATTTTTTGATAATGATTCTTGAGCTTTGTGCATATCTTTATCAGACAGTACTTTTAATTCTAAAAAGTTCTTTCCAATTAACTCTTCTTTTTTATAGCCAGTCAATTTTTCTGCTGCTAGATTTCCATCAACAAAATGACCTTTTAAATCATTGACATAATAGGCATCAGGCGCATAATTGAATAACATTTTTAAATACTCTTCCGAATCCTTCAGCTCTTTCTTCACCTGTTTTTTCTCGGAGATATCATCAAAAACTGTTACGATTTCACCAGAGGATAGTTTACAGAAATAGTGTTCTCTCCGAACCTTGTTCTTCTGCTGAGTAGAATTCAAGAATAAAGTTAGTTTTTTAGATTTACCGGTCTTATATATTTTTTGAAGGGTTTTAAAAAGATTGAAATGTATTGATTCTGGTAATTCTTTAAGGATACTTTTACCGAGTAAAATCTCTTTTTTAAGATGATCAAACTTTTCCGCAGCTGGGTTAAGATCTTTAATGACAAAATCTTTTCCATTTTCTATGGCTTCATATATAGTTATTCCTTTATTTATATAAGCAAATATTTCTTTATGCCTATCCCAATTTTTTAATATGAATTGTTCTGTTTGTTTTTGTTCAGCAATATTCTTGAACAGGCCTTTTTCCAACTCTTCTTTTGAAAACTTCAGTTCCTTTCTTAACTCTGCTTTGGTTTTATCCTCGTCTTTCACTTTTTACCTCCTATTCATCTCATAAGATAGACAAACACATAAACAATATGCTGTTGTTTAAATTTTATAATTTTTTTAACATTTCCCTTTATTATTTTCCTCTCTTCTTTCTCATCTTCAACAGTTTCTAATTTACCACTATATTTACAACCTTCCCTTGTTTTTTCTTCCCTTCTCCTCATACATCTTCTGATCGGCTATCCGGATTAATTCATCCATAGATAGAGGTTTATCAGGATCATACTCGGAAAGACCGATACTGAGCTCTATCTGATAAGGTTTCTTTAAGGTGTGATTTAAGGCAATTATATTTTTATTTAATCTTTCTTTAATTTGGACTGTGTCTTTTAGAGAGTTGTCCGGGAAAGCAAGTAAGAATTCATCTCCTCCCATTCGGCAGATTATATCCACTTCCCTAAGGGTAGATTTAAAGAGTTTGACTGTTTCTTGTAAAACCTGATCCCCTTCATCATGCCCGAAGGT
>JBBRDV010000013.1:0-28408 GCA_038203565.1 Atribacterota bacterium | reverse complement strand
AAGAGACGGATATGCTTGATCTGGAGTTAAGGTTTTTGCGTCAATTTTCAATAATAAATAAAATAAAAATAATGGGCATATTTTTTTCTCATTTGGTATAATAGTAGCTAAATGACTTGATACATAACCTTCTTTACTAATCATCACCCTATGATTAAGAAAGGTTGATGCACCACTTTTAGGAAATAAGATAGTATCTTTTGGAAACAAATGCAGTTTCTTTTCTTTTACGGCTAATTCATTCACATAATCATTGCTCTGACTTAAATTCGTTGAAATATGTACTTTACCTACATCTGAAGTTCGATAAAATGGATATTTGCCATTTTTAAAATACTTCTCACCTTGAGGGGCTGAATTTCCAGATCCGATATCTGCAATTTCTAATAATTCTGTAAAATCCCATTTACCATTATAAACAACCGCCTCTTTGTACCTATCACCACTTAAGTTATAATCCCCGCTCTCTACAATCTTTTCTTTTTTCACCACATGTGCCAGTTTTTCTTCATTTATACTAAATTCAATTTCTTTCTCTTCTATGATGCACTGTTTATATTTTTTAATGATTTCCAATGCCATCGGCAAGTCATTTTCTTTAATTTTTCTTCGTTGAGCACCTAAACCGAATCCATCATGATTTATCTTTACAAATAAAATTTTATCGTTTTTTTTAGCTAAATTTTTATTTAAAAATAAAATGGAGGTCTTAACTCCGGAATATGGATTAAAGACTCCGGCAGGTAAAGAAACCACTGCATAAAGAAAGTTTTCGATTAACATTTTACGAAGTTTTTTGTAGGCAATACCCGATTGAAAAATAATACCTTCCGGAACAATAACGCCACCCCTACCGTTTGGGTTCAAATGTTCGGCAATGTAATCAACAAACAGAACTTCTGAACGATTTGCCTGTATACTAAATCTTTTATGAGGTTTAATTCCGCCCCTTGGAGACATAAACGGAGGATTAGCCAGAATAATGTCATAAGACTCATTCCATCTTTCTTCTGAAGCTAAAGTATCGTATTCATAAATTTTCGGATCTGGAAATTTGTGTAGGTACATATTTACCAAGGATAATCTCACCATATCCGGAGAGATATCATAACCGGAAAAGTTATTGATTAATCTTGTTCTTTCATCAGCTGTTAAATTAAGTCTATTATCTTTTTTATTTTTATCGAGAATATGATTAAATGAAGAAATTAAAAATCCTGCTGTTCCACAGGCTGGGTCAAGGACGGTCTCATCTTTACAAGGATCAACCACTTTGACCATAAAATCAATAATATGTCTTGGTGTCCTAAATTGACCTGCATCACCCTGGGAGCCCATAATGGAAAGCAAATACTCAAAAGCATCTCCTAATTTTTCACTGTGGTCGTACTCGAATTCTCCTATTACTTTCAGAAACATTTTTAAGGTTTCCGGGTCACGATAGGGCAAATAGGCATTTTTAAAAATATTTCTGAATAATTGAGGAATATTTGGGTTATGATTCATTTTTTGGATAGCTTCTCCGTATAAACCGACAAGTTCATACCCGCTCACACGGGGGTCAAAGATTTTGCTCCAGGAATACTTTTCATATTCACCGGTAAAAAATGATGCTTTCCCTTCCAATTCTTCTGCCTGTTTATCCATGTCATCCATAAATTTGTAAATCAAGGCAATGGTAATCTGTTCAACCTGTGATTTGGGATCCGGTAATTTTCCGACAAGAATGTCTCTTGCTGTATCAATTCTCCTTTTGGTAAGGGTATCCAACATATTTTATCTCCTTTTATGCGGCAAAAGTATTTAGAGGAACGTAATCCTTAATGTATCCGATAATCGGATCTTTCCAGCCATCTAATTCTTTTAAATCTTTTATATTAAATCTTGGATTAGTTGCAAGATTCGCAAATTTTTTCGAATCAATGATTTCTCTTAGTTCACCATCTAAAATATAGGCTTTTATAAATTGCTTGATAATATAGATAAATTTATTCTCGGGTTGGTAAATGGAAATAAATTTACTTACTTCTTCTTCCAGAAGTTCATCTTTAGTTTTAAATTTCTTTATCTTCCCGAATATTTTCTCCAAAATTTCCCGCAAACTCAATCGACGGTCAAGTTTTAAAGATTTCCTCAATTTATCCAGATCGAAGTAATCTTCTGGTTTGTTAAATATTGCTTTCTTTATATGTTCCTCAGCTTCACTGAATCTGCCTTCCTCTATCTTTTGCTTTATATAATCATCAGCTTTGACTGTTTCCTCAAATTTCTCAAACAGCTTTCTATCAATTATCATTCCTTCAGGACCAACTGTGGTTTCTGCAATACTCTTTATCGGATCAGGGATAAAACTTTCATAATCTTTGGGTATGGGAGGTGGAGGATCGCTGTTGCCGTTTTTTCCGGTTTCCGGAGGTAATTCGATTACTTCATCATAATTAAATTTCTCTTCAAAATATTCACAGACCGCAAAAAAGTCAAAAAGTTTGAAGTTTTTCTTCTGAGCAGTAGTTTTTTCCATACCGCCTAATTCATTTTTTTCTTTATGCGCAAACTCATAATTACGCGTTCCTCTTCCTTTCATTTGAACAAAGTAGGAGGGGGAAAAAATGGGTCTCATTAAGCATAAATTTAAAATATCCTCACAATCATATCCGGTGGTCATCATTCCAACGGTAACACATACTCTCGTCTTACTGGATTTATATCCCTCTTTAAAAGAAGTATGGCCGTTAAGAATATTATTGGCAAAATTAATAGTCATTTGCTGGGCATCAGCAACATTGGAAGTAATCTGGACAGCAAAATCAGAATTATATTTACCCGGATAAAATTGGTGGGCAAATTCATTTAAGATCTGGGTTACTTTAGAGGCGTGTTTCTGACTTACACAAAAGATAATACTTTTTCCAATTTCACTGGTTAAAGGGTCTTCTAACGCATTTTCAAAGAAGGTTTTGCATAAGGTGATATTGGTTTTCTCCGAGTAAAATTTTCTTTCAAAATCTCTCTGGAAATAGGTCGTTTCCTCATCTTTTCCTTCTTCATTTTCTATAATTACAGAATAACCCATATCTGATAGAAGTTCTGTGGTAATTTCTGTTCTAGCATCTATCACAATGGGATTGACCAGAAAACCATCTCTTACCCCTTCTAAAAGGGTATATCGAAAAGTAGGATTACCCGATTCACAGCCAAAAGTAATATAGGTATCTAATAATTGACGTCTTTCTAATTTACGTGGATCTTTTTCTGCTAATTCTTTTTCATCAATTTTTTTTAAATAATCTTTGGGTGTGGCGGTAAGCCCCAATTTATATCCGGTAAAATATTCAAATACCGCACGGCTGTTACCATTGATGGACCTGTGTGCCTCATCTGATATTACTAAATCAAAATCGGTAGGAGAAAATAGATCTTTATATTTATTATTAAAAAGGAGAGACTGGACTGTGGTGACTACGATTTCTGCATGTTTCCAGTCATCCTTGTTTTCTTTATAAATGACACTCTTGTAATCATTCTTTAAATATCTTACAAAGTTTTTTTGTGCCTGATCTTCCAATTCTAATCTATCCACCAGAAAAAGAACTCTTTTGGCATTGCCGGTTCTTAGGAAAAGTTTGATTACACCTGCGGCTACGAGTGTTTTCCCGGTACCGGTTGCCATTTCAAATAAAAATCTGTTTTTGCCTTCTTTTACTGCATTTTGCAAAGATTTTATGGCTCTTACTTGACAATCTCGCAAAAATTTTAGCTTATTTTCTTCAATAAAAGCACTTCTCATTTGTTCGTATATCCAGCTGGGGTCATTTTTATAATCAGGTTTCTGGGAAATAACAATATAATCTGCTTCAATAGGTTCATTAATTAAATTATTTGGATTTGGTTTAAAAGATTTTTTGTACTTTATGGAACTACTGGTAGGGAATGTGGTAATAATGTGCGGGTTGCCTAATTCAATATCCCAAAAATAATGGAGATTGCTATTTGACAGGATTATAAATCGAATATTGAGAGCCCTGGCATATTTACGAGCTTGCTCTTTCCCATCTAAGGGATCTTTGCCTTCCCTTTTCGCTTCTAAAACCACCAGGGGGAATCCAAATTCATCTAATAGTAGGAAATCAACAAAGCCATTTTTAGTCTTTTCGAAATCTTCTCCAAGTTCATCTAATTTTTGTTCGGTAATTTTTACAGTAGTTTCAAGGCGTATATTTGCTTTTCCTTCAGGGGTATCAAAAAATCTCCATCCTGCTTCTTCAAGAAGTTTGTTTATTCGTATACGCGCTTTTGCTTCTTTTGCCATATTATTTAATTCCTTTTAACTATTTTTTAATTGGGTAGTTGTTTAGGATTTTTGTATGCAATATGCACACAATATTATAATACAACGAAAGCTATATAAAATCCTTCTTTTTTAGGGAAAAAGTTATTAGTGAGAGGTTTTTCGTTATTAGATAAAATAAGAATTACTCGTCTCTCTTTTCAACCCCCCGCCAAGTTTCAAATACCGGTACATTATATTTATTAGGTTTTTCTTTTGGTGTGTAAACAATCACATAATTCATATTTTTCCACCCAATAAAACCATTTCCTTCTCTGCATTCATAATAATTTTTTATCCAGGTTCCTGTATTTAGATAAAGGGATTCACGTATTTTTCCATTATCCTGCTGGTCGAGAAAAAGCGGTTGTTGTAAGGGAAAATGGGTATGCCCCATGACGACATATTGGATTCTCTGGCTCACAGTATTGAAAAGTTTAATCGCCCCATCACTATCATTATGTCCGCTTAACTTAATCATCATATTTTCTATAATCCCGGATAGTTTTTCGAAAGACAATATTTTAAATTTCTCTAAACAAAAAATACAAGCTTGAATCATATCTGCTGTATCAAAGGGGTGATACCATTTGTCATGATGTTTGTACCAATTTTTTACGAATTTTAAATCATTAAATTCATTCATTACTTCATCTATGGTATCTTCAATTATTTCTTTTAATACTATATTTTCAGTTACTTGAAAAATAAGCCATTTTAAAGTTGCCCAAAAAGGTCGAATGTTTCCTATTTCTTGAAAGCTATATTTTAATCGAATTATTTCTTCACTATTTAGTGTATTTTTTAACTCAATATTTTTTATTAATTTATAAGGAATCTTGGTTAGTATTTCTGTGGTAATGGGGTCACCAATCGGAACCAATCCAAAATCAAAATTGGTATAAGAAGCTCCTCCTTCATAATTGAATTTGTCAAACATATGTCCATGCGTGGCATATACGCCATGTTCAATATTAGAAAAGTAATGCTTAAAATTATCGGTATTATTCGCACTTAAACCTAAAAGCTCTATTACTTTTTCTTTCAATTCATCTATCATCCAACATAACCTGTCGTGGTTTCCGGGAATATAAATAGTTTCAATATTAGTGTCTTTAAATGTATTTTCTAGATTTTGTTTGGAGAATAAATTGAAGGTATCTTTGTTTTTCTCAGCAATTTTTTCTAATATAATTTTTGCTCTTTTTTTCATGTTTTCAGTATTATTTCCCCAAGGTCTATCTTCTTCTTTTTCCTTAAACCATTCTTCGGTTCTAAGAAGATCAAATATATCACCTAAAAATACTATCTTTAATTCTTTTTCTTTATTCTTGGTTTTTTCCGAATGCGTTTTAATATCTGATAAAAACAATTTAAAAGCAGATGTAGGAATGTTTTGTTTTCCAGCAGTTTCATCTACAAAGTGTAAATCGCTAATAAAAACTATCATATTATTCTCCCCATTTTTATTTTAATATCCATTATAATTAATTCGACAAAGTTTTAGAAAATCCTTCTTTTTTGAAGAAAAAGTTATTGGTTATTGGTTTTTCGTTATTAGAAAAGGTATTAAGAGATTGCCACGGATGATATTCCCCTTATATTTTGAAAAATTTGTATTAAAATATTTTCAATAAAAAGGGTTTTTTGACTTGAATGGCGAATTATGATTATATGAGGCAATATTAGATTTATAAAATAAAGGAAGACACACTTTACTTTTTTCTTAGTATTGAATACAGAATATAAAAAAAGAATATTTAGTTTCGTTTTTAGTGAATTTATTAAAAATTGGAGGAGAAAAAATGTCTAAAAATATTTTTAAAATTATATTGGTTTTTATTTTATTATTTTTCCTGTCGAATTCTGCCTTCTTTGTCTATGCGGATACCATAAGCACGAAAAAAATAGAAAATACTGCTATTGATCTAACTTATGCTGATATGGAAGCTCAATTTGCCAATAATGTATTTATCACTAAAGATGACGAATTTAAGGTAGTTGTAGAAAAGGATTTAGAATTAGAAGATTTGTTGGCCAAGTGTAAAAAGAAGGGATTGAAAATTGGCCTGGCCTTAGGAGGCGGCTCGGCACGAGGATTGGCTCACGTAGGTGTTATTTTAGCACTTGAAGCCTATCATATTCCTATCGATATAATCGCCGGCACCAGTATTGGTTCGGTCATTGGAGGCCTCTATGCCAGCGGAGCAACTATTAGACAACTGGAAGAAGTGGCACTCTCCATTAAAAAGAGCAAGACTCTTTTTATGATAGACCCTGTCTTCCCCCACTCTGGCTTGATTAGTGGCGATCGTATAGAAAAAATGCTCAATCAGTTTGCCTTAAAAGATAAAACCTTTGATGATCTTAGTATTCCCTTTGCTGCGGTAGCTACCGAAATTGAAAATGGAGCAGAAGTAATTATTAATCAAGGAAAATTAATCGATGCTGTCAGGGCAAGCATTTCCATTCCCGGTATATTTACACCGGTAAAGTATCAGGATTATTATCTGGTAGATGGGGGATTAGTCAATCCAGTCCCGGTGGATGTAGTCCGGATGATGGGAGCTGATATTATTATTGCGGTGAGTCTCGCTAAAATAAGCCCTTATACTACTCTCTTGATGATTGATAAAGAGACTGGTAACTTAAAAGAGGTAGAAAATTTAGAGGATTTAAGAATAAATAAAGGGGAAAACCCAAAATTTAAGGATACAGAAGAAATGACTCCTTTAGTTGATGAAGAAAAAGGGTTTTTGAAAGAAAGAATAGAGCAGATTAAATCAAAATTTGAAGGTCCTAATATCTTTGAAATAATTAGCCAATCCAACGATATTATGGAATCAAAGATTACCGACCAAAGCCTGGAAGGGGCGGATGTACTCATCGTCCCCTTTGGAATTAAAGAAATAAATCTTTTTGATTTTGATGAGGCAGAAATACTCATTAAAGGCGGGATTATGGCTACCCTGATCAATATACCTGAGATTAAAAGAGCGATAAAAGAAAAACTACTGGAATGAAATAATGGATACCATGGTAGCAGCTAAAAAATATATTTTAATGTTATTTATTTTGCTTATTTTGCCTATAGCATCTACAGCTGCCTCTATTGATAAAATAAATATAGTTTCCGGCGTAGTTCCTCATCATTTGTTGGCTAAAGAGATTGTTGAGGATTTTTTTAGTTATATTTCCTCCCAGGAAAAACCCAAAACGATAGTTATTTTAAGTCCGGATCATTTTCAAAGCGGTATTCTTAGGGAAGGTAATACATTTATTACTATCGCATTAGATTCAGGTGAAAAAGAATTCAATCATTTAAAAATTGATACCTTATTGTGGGGAAAATTATTTAAAGAAAATGAAATAATTCCTAATAGTTCTGCAGTTATTGCTGAACATGGAGTAACTGTTCTACTCCCTTATACCAAAAAATATTTCCCTGAAACTAATATTTTGCCTATCCTGATACCTGCTGATATCACTAAAGAACAAATAGAACAATTGGTAAAAACAATTGATGAAAATACCCTTCTCGATACTATTGTTGTTGCCAGTGTAGATTTCTCTCACTATCTTCCTTCCCGGGCAGCTGATTTTCATGATGCAAAAAGTATCCGGGTTTTACTAAATTTTGAGGAAGAAAATTTTAAAAACATAGAAGTTGATTGCTGGCAGGCACTGTATGCAGCCAGATTATTTGCCAAATTACGGCAGAAAGAAGCCCCTCACATTATTACTCATAAAAATTCTGTTGATTTTTTAAATTTAGAATTAGAAGAAACCACTTCTTATTTTAGTGTAGTCTTTGGAAAGAAAAAAAACGAGGAAGCTTTTATCGAGGGAGCAAAAACTATTCTATTGGTAGGAGATATTATGTTAGATCGAGGTGTAGAAGATTTAATAGAGCAAAACAGTATTTATTATCCTTTTCAAAAAATCAGTCATTTTTTAAGGGGAATGGATATTGTTTTTGGAAATTTAGAAGGCCCTGTAGTAAATAATCCCCCAGAATTTCCAGCTAATTCTTTAAAATTTACCTTTAACCCAGAAGTAATTAAAGGGGCTTCCTGGAGTCATTTCAATTTATATTCCCTGGCCAATAATCATACTCCGGATATGGGAAAAGAAGGATTGGAAGAAACAAAAAAATGGTTAAGAAAATATGGGATTAATTTTGTAGGCGACCCTCTTTCTGGTAGTTTAGATAACCTTAACTCTTCTTTTATCAGGGATAATATAACTTTTTTAGCTTTTAATCAAATTTTTCCCTTCATGGATAGAGAAGAAGAAATGATTAAAGCAATAAGAACAGTCAAATCCTTAAATTCCGATAATTTTTTAATCGTAAGTATGCATTGGGGTGAAGAATATAAATTAATCAACTCTCCTGCCCAACAAAGGTTAGCCTATAAAATAATTGAAGCAGGAGCAGATTTAATTATTGGCCACCACCCTCATGTAGTGCAAAATA
Source organism: Atribacterota bacterium (assembly GCA_038203565.1). GTDB lineage: Bacteria > Atribacterota > Phoenicimicrobiia > Phoenicimicrobiales > Phoenicimicrobiaceae > Sediminicultor. The sequence continues at coordinate 19,604 of JBBRDV010000013.1, read as the reverse complement.
TTGAGGGATATCAGGGAAAACTTATCTTTTATTCTTTGGGAAATTTTATCTTTGACCAATATTTTTCTTCCGATACTCAGCAGGGTTTAGCAGCAGGATTAGAAATTTATCCTGATAGAGTGGTCTGTCGACTTTTCCCCCTCCAAATTAATTTAAGCCAGCCTGTTTTAATGAAACAGAATAAAGTTAACGAATTTTTAATACAATTAGCTAAACGCTCAGATGATAAGTTGGTAGATGAAATAAAGGGTGGTATAATAAAAATCGAAAGGTGGCGGTAATCATGTTAAATTTATTTTATAAATTAAATTTTAAAAACATCAAAAGAAAAAATAGTTTCAATTTATTAAAAATCATTTTAGTTTTTTTAATCTCTATTACCTTCTTCACTTGTGCGGATAATGCCTTGGGCGGAGTGATCCTAACCAAACAATTAATTGAAGCGGATAATATGCTGCTGGAAGAATTAGAAGTTACTCCCAGCGTTCCTGCCTATCCCTTGCCTTTGAACATTACAAATATTAATAATTTTCAAAATTTTTCTGAAAAAATAATACTTAGTTCTGAAGCTCTTTCTCTCTTTAAAAAAAATGGCTTCGTAGTTATCCCTACTCCTCTTGATATTGGAGAGCAAGAAATTTTTCTTATGTCTTCCCGCCAGAATGCTTACCCTAAAGATGATTTCGTAGCTTATTATAAAGCGATGGGAGAAATAGATTTGCCTATTTTTATCACCTCCGATTCTCTTTTACATTATTATCATATCTTCTTTGATGCTACCTTAATGAAATTAGAAAGAGACCTATTCTACAAAGATATGTGGGCAGTAAGTAAAAATTTATTGGAAGAATCTCTGAAAGAATATTATAAAAGTAGCGGCGATTTGAAAGAAGCAGCCAGAAGAAATGCAGCTTATCTTTCCGTGGCTTTAGAACTTTTAAAACCAAAGATAAATCAGGTAATAAGTGAGGAAATTTTAAGAGAAGAATATTGTGTCCCCGAGATGGACACCGAATACTGTGAAATGATGGTCGCTGGAGTAAAAGAATATTACGGGGATAATGCCAGTTATAAATATTTTAGTCAAACAGAATTTGACCAATATTATTTTGAAGTCCCCGATTCGGTAAAAAGTCTGGTAAAAAAAGAAATAGAGCTAATTGAAAAACATCAGGGCTGGGAATATTCCCCAATATATATTTATCAGGAAGATTATTCCCAATATATCCCCCGAGGTCATTATACTAAATCAGAAAAACTTAAGAATTACTTTAAAGCTTTAATGTGGTATGGAAGGATCACTGCCTTAATTGAAGGGTCTCCCCTTTTATCTCCTGGAGAATCTGTCTGCACCGGTAATATAGGTGGAATTGTTTCTGAATATGATGCCCGAATTCAAACCCTGCAAGCCTTTTTATTGTCTAACCAATTTTCTCAGAGTCGAGACCTTCAGGAAAGATGGAACAGAATATATGTTATTACTTCTTTTCTGGTGGGATTTTCTGATGATTTAGGGCCAAACGAATATAATGAGGTGTTAAAAAAATTATTTAAAAATGAAATAACTCCTCAAGAAATAGAGGAAAATTATTCAGAACTCAAAGAAGCTATCTTGGATTTTCCCTATAATCCTAAAATTTACAGTGGATTAGGAGCCTGTGAATTGCTAATGCCCTGCCCCCCTCTTGGTGAGGAAGAAATTCAGGCTTTAAAAGAACAGGCAAAAGAACTTTTAAATAAAACCAAGGGGTTCAGACTGATGGGACAGAGATTTACTTTAGATTCCTGGCTTTTTTCCGAAATTGTTTCTCCTTATAGCGGCGAATACGCAGGACCAAAACCTTCCTTACCAACTGGAGAAAAACCTTTTACTTTTAGCTGGGACGATGCCTATACCGAATATATAAAAGACCGTCCTTTCACCTGGGTTAAGACTGATGTAAAAGCCTGTCCCCCGCCAGCTATGAGAGAGGTTAGGGGTTTCCCGCGAGGATTAGATTTAATGGCTTTGTTAGGCTCTGAAAAGGCTAAAAAGATTTTAGAAAGTTCGGGGGATACCCAATATACAGATTACCAGAAGAAATTTTCTGAACTGAAAATTTTTATAGATTCCTTTACCAAAGAAGATTGGTCTAAAAATCTTTATCTAAATTGGCTTTATGTTTTAAAATCCTTGAATAGTGAATTCGGCAAAGGTTATCCTACTTTTATGCAAACCGAAGCCTGGCAAGATAAAGAATTAAATACAGCCCTGGCCTCCTGGACTGAATTAAGACATGATACCCTTTTATATGTCAAGCAGAGTTATACTATCGCTGAGATGGGAGGGATGTTTGAGCCCCCGGTAGTTGGTTATGTTGAGCCAGTACCAGAATTTTATGCCCGACTTTTAGCTCTAACCAAGATGACTAACCTGGGATTTAAGAGTTTAATTCCTCAGGAAGAATTAGAAAAGCTAATGATAGAGGCAGGTCTTAATAGATTTGAGGAAATATTAAGTAAGCTGCTGGATATCTCTAAAAAAGAATTAGAAAATAAACCATTAAACGATAATGAATACAACTTCATTGAAAATTTTGGTAGCATCTCTGAAGGTTTAATCGGGACTATCTCGGGAGGAGAAGTTGATCCAGAGGTATTTAAAACAGTTTTAGTGGCTGATGTCCATACAGATGGTAATACTGAAAAAGTTTTAGAAGAAGGAGTGGGTTATATTAAAACTGCAGTAATAGCTTATAGGCTCCCGGAAGGACACATACTGATAGGAGTTGGACCAATCTTTAGTTATTATGAATTCAAACAATCCATGGAAAATAGATTGACCGATGAGGAATGGAGAAAAATATTGGATTTCAATCCCCCACCCGGACCAGAGTGGACCAATACTTTTTCAGAATGATTAAAATGGCTCATTTAAAAGTATGTTTCTTGGCCTTAATAAGACTTTTATAAGAATTGAAGCAAAATAAAAAATTCTAAAAGTCCTTTGTTAAACAACAAAGGACTTTTAGAATAATATTCCGTTTATTCGCTTTATATAATTTTAAGTATTATTAGTTATTAAATTCTATATTATTAATTCCAATCTTCTTCGTCATCTTCTTCTACTAAATATTCTTCTGGGTTACTTTCAAATTCATCATGGCATTCTTCTGAACAAAAACAATAATGCTTACCATCATGTTCGGTGCAAGATTTTTCTTTCTTTATTTCTTTCCCGCATACAATACAGGTCTTTTTGGCCATTCTTTTCACCTCCTTACTTAACTAATTTTTCGATTTTATATTATATCATACAAATAAAACATTTTTAAGTATCTTTTTAAAAATATTTTTAAAAATTTTTACTGATTCCCAGTAAAAAATACAGGGGACGGTTCTCTGTTTCCTATGTTCTCTATCTGCTATGTCCAATCATGGGAACAAATCTTACCCCGATAATTCCTTTAGATTTAATTTTTCCTTCTATTTTTTCTATTTTCATTAAAGTTTGTGCCATCCATATTCCACCCACGGGTATTACTATTCGCCCTCCATCATCTCTTATCTGCTGAAGAAGGTGCTGGGGGACGTAATCGGGGGCACAGGTTACTATAATAGCATCATAAGGGGCATATTCTTCCCATCCATAATATCCATCACCAATATTAAAATGAATGTTTCTATAACCTAAATCCTTCATTAATTTTTCCGATTTTTTAGAGAGACTTTCATATATCTCTACTGTATAAACTTCTTCTACAATTTCAGCTAAAACTGCTGCCTGATACCCAGAGCCAGTTCCTATCTCTAAAACCCTTTCCCCTCCTTTTAGCTCTAAAAGCTGAGTCATTAAGGCTACAATATAAGGCTGAGAAATAGTTTGACCTTCACCGATAGCAAGGGGGTAATCATTATAAGCTGATTCCTTAATACGTTCATCAACGAACTGGTGGCGGGGAACAGTGAGCATGGCACGCAAGACTTTTGAATCAATTATGTCTCGACTTTGTAACTGATTTACTACCATGCTCTGCCTTTTTTGAGTAAAAATTGCTTCTCTATCTTCTTCCTGTTCCTGGGCAAAAATAGATAGGAAAAAAACTAAAAATACTATCAAGATAAAAATAAGGGATTTTCTCATTGCAAACACCCACTTTTTTCAATCCTATAATTTTACCAATTAGTTTTATATTATTACCTTTAGCTTCTAAAGAGGACTTCTTCTTTGTTAAAGAGACGAGTAGCTCCCAATAGAGCTATCCCGGCAATAATTATATTAGCACCGAAAGTAGTTATAATGTGATCCCAGTAAATCTTGCCCATTAATAGTTCTTTAAAAACAAAACTACTGTTTAAAACCGGAATTAAAAACATTTTTCCGGTCAATTCCATTCCCTGACTTATAGAAATTATTCCCAAAAAGATGGTCAACATATAGATAGGGGTAATATAACTCGAGGCTTCTCTAATATTACGGGCGTATATGCCTACCATCACCAGCACTGCACTGGCTAAACCGACTAAAGGGAATAAAACTAAAAAGAGTAAAAAGATAGTATTAACAGATATCCCAAATTGCACTCCCTCAATGCCCCCGGTAATAGAAGTACCCGATAAAAAAGCAAGAGTAAGTCCGAACAGTCCCAAAACCATACTGGTAAAAGAAATTAACATCACAGCAAAGCATTTGCCTAATACTATCTCTAATCGGCTTATCTGACTGACTAATAGAGTAGCAATAGTTCCTCTTTCTTTCTCTCCGGCAGTTATATCTACGGCGGTAAACATCGCCCCCGTAAAGATAAGGATTATAATAAAATAGGGGAGTAAAACTGCTAAAAATGAACCGGTCATTTTTTCTGCAGTAGCTATATTTTCTTCTTGTAAAATTAACGGAGTAAGAAATTCTTCTTTTAAATCCAGACGGGAAAGCCTTTCTGAAAGTATTTCACCTTTGTATTTTTCAATTACTTGATTAATTCTTTGCTTGGCTACCTTTGATTTAGCCTCTGTGGTATCATATTTTAAGGTAAGTGTATTAGGTTCTTCCTGTTCAATTTTATCTTTATAATCCGAGGGGATTACCAAAACTGCCTGAATATCACCATTTTGCAATTTAGAGAGAGAGTCATCTTCTATAATAAGAATTTCAATCTTTTCATAATCCTGGAAATGTTTCACTAATTTAGGAGCAAATTCTGCACCGTATATTATAATCCTTGAGGCAGCTTCTTCTGATTTCATGCTTCCCACCTTATTAAAATAGCCAATTCCTATAAACAAGAGAGGATAAAAGATTAAAGGAATTATTATCATGGCAATGATAGTTCTTTTATCTCGTATGGTTCCCACTAATTCTTTAATAAAGATAAGTTTAATATTTTTCCAGTTCATTCTTGATTCTCTCCTTGATTTATTAATTCAAAAAATATTTCTTCTAAATCGTCAAATAATGAATTCTTTTTTAATTCTTCTAAGGTCCCCTGAGCAATGAGATTGCCCTGATGAATAATCGCAATTCTATCACACAATTTTTCAGCTTCCCGCATAATGTGAGTAGAATAGATAATACACTTTCCCTGATCTCTAAAGCTTTTAACATATTCAATTACTATTTTAGCCGTAATTATATCTAACCCTACTGTTGGTTCATCTAAAATTAATACAGGCGGGTTATGAATAATACTCCTGGCAATAGAAAGTTTCTGTTTCATTCCGGTAGAAAGTTTATTTACTCTGACATCCTGAAAATCTTCCATATCTAAGTTTTGAAAAATCTCAGCCATTCTTTTTTCGATAATCTTATCTTCCATCCCGTTAATCCGACCAAAAAACCTTATGGTTTCTCGAGGGGTAAAACGATCATATAATCCTGTTTCGCTGGATAAAAATCCTATCTGCCTCCTTACTTTAGCGGCATGTTTTACTATATCAAGCCCGTTTACCATTATTTCCCCCTTAGTAGGAAGTATCATAGTGGCTAAAATACGTAAAGTGGTGGTTTTGCCCGCTCCATTAGGACCCAAAAGTCCGAATACCTGACCTTTCTGGCAATTAAACTGTAAATTATTAACTGCTACTATTTTACCTCTTTTTTTATCATGGAATATCTTGGTCAATCCTTCTACCTGAATCATCTTAAACTTTTATCCTTTCTTTCAAACTGTAATTCTCATTAAATAAAAAGTTAAAACAAAAAGCGGAAAACTTATATAGCGTATAGCGTAGAGCGTAGAATATTAAAACATTTCCAAAGCATTGATTATTTCTTCCCTTACTTTGCTATCTTCTTCGCTCTTTAGAGCTTTTTCTAAAGCAAATTTCGCCTTTTCTCCTCCAATTTTACCCAGAGCCCAGGCAGTATGTCCCCTTACTATCGAACTATCATCCTCCTGCAAGGTTCTAACCAAAGGAACTACAGCCTTAGTATCACCAATATTGCCTAAAGCCAGTACGGCATTTCTTTTGATCGCTTCTTTTGGTCTCATAGCAATCTGGTTATAAGCAAAATAATTTTGAAATTCCTCTTCGGTAATTTGCAATAATGGTATTAAGGGAATTTTTAAACCGATATACCCATATTCCGGTTTATATTTTTTTGGCATTACTTCACGGTTTTGGGGGCAAACCTCCTGGCAAGTAGTGCAGCCATACAATCTATCCCCCCATTTTTCCCGAAAAACTAAAGGCACATTCATCGACCTTTCGGAAATAAATTGAAGACATTTAGTCCGATCAATTACATAAGGGGAGACAATAGCCTTAGTCGGACATAAATCGATACATAATACACAATCGCCACAATCTCGCTGAAGAGATTCATCTGTGTCTAATTCTAATTCAGTTATAATTTCTCCCAAAACTACCCAGGAACCAAATCTTTCGGTAATAATTATCCCGTTTTTCCCATACCAGCCTACTCCGGCCCGCTGGGCAATCGGCTTTTCGGTTAAAGATATATAACAAGATTTATTTTTAGATTTATATTTAAAATCAGTCTCTTGATTGATAAAATCAACTATTTTTTTTAGTTTTAATTTTACATCATAATAAAAATTACCGATATCATATTTAGCAACTTTTCCTAAGGGTTGATTTTTATCCTGAATATCTTCTGTTTCTTCTATCAAATAACACTGAGCAGCACTAATTATAGATTTTGCACTTTTCAAAATACTCTTCGGGTTACATCTTTTGCAAATTTTATTTAGATTTAGATTATTAGGTCTTTCTGAAATATTTTTCGAGACATAGTAATCATTTTCAGGAATATAACCCTTTTCTACACTTTCTATAATGTGCTTTTCTGCCTCCGGGAAGCTTTCTGTATTAGTAATCCTGACGATATCTAAACCAATTTCTTCTCCTAATTCTTTTATTTTTGTAGTTAATGACATAACTATTTAATCTTTTTTCTTAAAGGCCTGAATCATAATAATTATACCTGCAGCGATTAAAATTACCGGCCACAGTTTGTTCCAACCTATCCAGGGGAAGAAACCGTTCAATAAAAAGATTAAACCTATTGCTATTACAATTATACCTCCTAAAATCCTCCTATTTTTCTCTGATTTATGAAAAGGTTCTTCTGATTCAAAATGTTCTTTAACCTCTTCAATTACATCCTTTGCACCCTTTTTGACTTTTTCTTTTATATTTTCTCTCTTTTCAAAAGCTTCATCAGAATCCTGATCAGGATTCTTGGGGATTACAATCCAGGCAATAATATAAGCGACAACTCCTGCTCCTCCTAAAAGCACAACTAACACAGCCAATAACCTAACTAAGGTAGAATCAATTTCAAAATATTCAGCAATCCCTCCACATACACCAGCAATCATATAATCTTTTCTCGACCTATAAAGTTTTTTATTCTGCATAATCAAATTTACCTCCATTCTTAATATATAATTCACCGAATTCATCTACTATAAGCTATTTTAGAGCTTATATCCAATCATTCTCAGAAATTCTTTTCGCTCCTGAACATCTTTATCTGTCTCTACACCTTTGGGTGAGTTTCCATCAATAACTCCCAGTACCCCTCTACCCAAATCGGTTTGAGCAATAATTACCTCAACCGGGTTAGCAGTAGCACAGAAGATAGAACAGATTTCAGGACAATTTTTTATAGCATTTAATACATTGATAGGAAAAGCGTCTTTTAAAACAATAACAAAAACATGTCCTGCTCCAATATCTTTCACATTTTTTATAGCTAAAGCTTTCAGTTCTGAATCATTTCCTTCTGCTCTTACCAGACATGGGCCTGAAGCCTCATTAAAAGCCAGACCAAATTTTACATTCGGTACAGCATTGACCATCACCTCATAGAGGTCTTCTGCGGTTTTAATAAAATGAGTTTGACCAATAATAATATTGGTATCTTCAGGGAATTCCATTCTCACTGTCTTTAATTCCATTTATATTACCCCCTCTTTTTATAATATTCTTCACCAAGACCTTTTTTCCTGCTATTTTTCTAAAAAAATTTTAAAATATATTTTTTCTTTTCATTTGCTATCTTATCTTTTATATTATGATATACTTGTTTATATTTTACCATAGTTTAGATAAAAAATTTAGTATTAAACTCAACTTATGGATTAAGGAGCCTCTTAATGAATTTCTTGACTAAAATCCGTCAATCATTATTTATCGAACAAAATGTTTCCGTATTATCTTTAACAGTTATGTTTATTCTAATTGCTTTTTTTAGCTGGTATCCTGTTCTTCCTCTTTATCTTCAAGAATTAGGGGCAAATGATTTTCAAGTGGGTTTTTCGTATACTTTACTTACCCTATCATCTACTTTAATGCAATTTTTAGGAGGAATACTCTCTGACCAATTTGGCCGCAAGTTATTAATAATTATTCCAAGCTTTGTCTCTCCTCTTCTATATTTTTTAGCTGGTAATTCTTTTCATTGGATCACTTTAATAATATTTCTTACTATTGCGAATAGTTTAAGTGCTCTTCAATTACCCTCTTTTTATTCCATGATTGCCGAATCTGTTCCAAAAAATAAAAGAGGTATAGCTTATAGCGGATTTGAATTATTCGTTGTTTTAGGAATTACCATAGGCCCCGCTATAGGGATGATATTGATTCCTCGAATAGAAATAAAATATCTATTTTATTTTACTTCTTTAACTACTTTTTTCTGTGCTTTGGCTAGAATGTTCTGGTTAAAAGAGACTCATCATCACCGTATAAAAATTAATAAATCTAATTCTTTTAAAAATTTATTTAATAAAAAAATATTGCATATCATCTTAGCTCTTTCTTCCCTTTTTCTTTTATTTAATCTTACCACACATGGACCTTTTATTTCTTTATATGCCAAGGAAGTAATGAATTTTGATAAACCCAAAATCAATTTGCTTTTTGCATTGGGAGGGTTTGCGGCGGTTATATGCAGTCTCTGGGGAGGAAAAATCATTGATAAGTGGGGTAGTAAAAAGGTGTTATCGTTCAGTGCGTCAGGTTTGGGAATATTTATAATCTTGTGGAGTTTAAGTTCTCCTTTGTGGCTGACTATTGCTCTATTTACCATATTATACATTTTTTTCCAGAGTTGCTATATTGCTTACGATTCATTGCTGGCTGATATTACTCACCGGCAATCAAGGGGACTGGTAATTGGTTTTATCGGTACCTGCACTGGCTTAATCGGATCTATCGGGCCTTCCCTGGGAGGATACTTAAAATTCCAGTTTGGTCCCTCATCACCCTTCTGGGCTGGATTGATATTTGCTTTGATAACTTCTCTCTTACTTATAAAAATAAAAGAATAAAAAATATTATTCTCAACAAAAAACTGTTTTAAAATTAGTTTATAGACTAAAATGGTGATAAAATATATCAGATAAAAGGAGGATGAAGATGGAAAAATTAAATAATAATGAAACAAAAAAATATAAAGCCCTATTTTTTGATTTTGGAGGAACATTGATGTGTGCTGAAAGTGACCATGTTGCTCACTCACATATGATGAAAGAGGTTATTCAAAAATACAATCTTCCTGCCTTTCCGGAAGATATGGCAACCAAATATAATTCTTTTCTATTTACCAAAGAAATGACTTTACGGGATACCGACCCGGAAGAAAAATCCTTTACACCTCTTCGTGAATCTACCAAAAAAGCTTTTAAGGGGGTACTTGCAGAATATAATATCCAACCTTCGAAAGAGGATTTTCAATGGTTTAGAAAATCATTCTTAGAAAATCATAAAAAGTATATAAAATTATTTCCTGAAACTTTATTAATTCTTCGGGAATTAAAGAACACGGATCTTCATATGGGAATTATAAGTGATATCGATAATGACTTTCAAGAATTTCAATTTGAAGTCTTTGGAATTAGTGAAATATTTGACTCTATCACTACTTCTGAAGAAGTTCAATCCTATAAACCTGAATCAAAAATTTTTCAAGTGGCTCTTAATAAGGCAAGATGCCAGGGGGAAGAATCCATTATTATCGGTGATTCTTACAAAAAGGACATTGTGGGCGGGAAAAACATGGGAATGACTACCATCTGGATAAATAAATTCTCCGGAAATAATACTGATAATGATAAAGCAGATTTTATAGTCAAAGACTTAAAAGAAATATCTCCTATTTTAAAGGAGCTTATTAAATAACCTCCACCCTGTTTTTTTGCTATCTATATATTAACAAATATTTAAAACATAGTATTATAATATACTACACGGTGAATATTTACAATCTAAGGAGAGAATATGTTTTTAATTCAAGAAAATTTACATTCCCTTCCCATTAAAAAAAATAGATTACCATTTATTTTCGAACTGTTTATAGTAGTACTCATTGTAACATCTGTAATTTTTTATCAGAGTATTTTTTTAATAACAAACACTGAAGTCTATGCTGAAGAGATTATTATTCCCATTCTGACTTATCATAATTTCACCACAGAAGAGGGTGATAGCTATAAAATTAATATTACCAATTTTGAAAAACAGATGGATTATTTAGCCACTTATAATTATTCGGTAATCTCCCTTTCCGAATTGCTTACGGGGCTAAGAGCTGGTCAACTTCCGCCAAAGCCAGTAGTTATCACCATAGATGATGGTTTTAAATCTACTTTCACTTTAGCTTATCCTGTATTAAAAAAATATAATTTTCCGGCAACTCTCTTTTTATACACCGACTTCATCGAAAGAAATAGCTATAGTCTTACCTGGGGAGAGATTAGAGAGATGAACAAAAATAATATTGAAATTGGCTCCCACACCTTAAGCCATTGTAATCTTCTTCGGTACAAGGAAAACGAAAGTTATGACAGTTATATCTCTCGAATGAAAAAAGAAATCTTTTTATCCAAAGAAATTTTAGAAAGCAAAATAGGAAATAACGTAAAATTTTTCGCCTATCCTTATGGCATTTACAGCCCTATAATAAAAAATTTAGTTATCCAAGCGGGTTATGAAGGAATTCTAAATGCTAATAGTATGAATAATACTCTTAATGCTGATTTCTTTTCCTTAAATCGACAAATAATTTTTGGCCAGAATCCATTTAATTCTTATATACAGATATTAAATCAACGTCCTTTTATTACTTCCCAAATCTTCCCTTATGATGGCATAATAGAAAGTAATCAATTTGTTAAAATAGGGACAATTTTAGAGGGTGATAATTATGATGCAAAAACTCTCTCTATGAAATTAGGAGGGGCAAAAGTAAAATTCGATTTTGATCCAGAAAACCGAGAAATTTCTTTTACCCCTGATTCTTTAAAGCCTATAATTAAAAAGTCTTATATTGTAAGTATTACCGCTCTTGACAAAAACAGCCAACATCAACGAAAAACTTCCTGGCTAATTACTATAAAATAATATTTATTCTCCCAAATAAGCTTTTTTTACTCTCTCGTCTTGTAAAAGCTCTTCTCCGGTTCCTTGTAAAACAACCTTCCCGGTCTCCAGCACATAAGCATAATCAGCTATTTTTAATGCAGCGAAAGCATTCTGCTCAACTAAAAGCACGGTCATTCCCTCCCGGTGAATCCGCTTAATAATATCAAAAATTTCTTTCACCAATAAAGGCGCTAACCCTAAAGAAGGCTCATCCAGCATTAAGAGCTTTGGCCGCGACATTAACCCCCTGGCTACGGCTAACATCTGTTGTTCTCCGCCGGATAAAGTTCCACCCTTTTGCCATAATCTTTCTTTAATCTGAGGAAACAACTCGTAAATCCATTCAAGATCTTGCGCAGTTTCTTTTTTATCAGTCCGGGCAAAAGCACCTAAGCTTAAATTTTCCTGGACAGTTAAATTGGGAAATATTTTCCTTCCTTCCGGTATCAATGCAATGCCCTTTTTGACAATCTTGTCAGTAGGAATATTGGTTATTTCTTTATTATCGAACTTTATTTTGCCTTCCTGTGGTTTGATTAAACCACAAATAGTTCTTAAAGTAGTACTTTTACCTGCTCCGTTTGCTCCGATTAAAGTAATTACTTTTCCTATGGGGACATCAAATGTAATTCCTTTCAAGGCATGTATACCACCAAAAAAAACATTTAAATTATCAATCTTAAGCATCGTTTGCATCCACCCCCAAATAAGCCTTAATTACTTCAGGATTATTTTGAATTTCTAGCGGGTTACCCTCGGCAATAGTCACTCCATAATCCATGACTAAAATTCTTCTACATATTCCCATTACTACTTTCATATCATGCTCTATCAAAAAAATAGTTAAATCAAAGTCATTTTGAATCTTCTGAATAAAACTCATTAACTCCTTGGTTTCCTGAGGATTCATTCCAGCTGCCGGCTCATCCAAAAGCAAAAGCTTAGGTCCGGTAGCTAAAGCCCGAACAATCTCTAATTTCCTCTGCTGCCCATAAGGAAGACTGCCTGCTTTTTCCAGTTTATATTTTTCTAATTCTACTTTCTCTAATAATTCCATTGATTTATGGTAAATGCTTTCTTCCTCGCGAGCATAACCAGGTAACCTAAGAATGGCAGAAACAAGATTTGATTGAAGATGAAGATGAAAACCTACCATTACATTATCGATTACTGTCAGATTCTCCAGAAGCCTGATATTTTGGAAAGTACGGGCGATGCCTGCTTTAGCAATTTTATCAGGTTTTATTCCGGTAATATTTTGAGATTGAAAGTAAATCTGATTTATAGTAGGAGTATATATCCCGGTAATTATATTAAAGACAGTAGTTTTTCCAGCACCGTTTGGGCCAATTAATCCAATGAGCTCACCTGGGACAACTTTAAGCTTGAAATTACTTACAGCTGTTAAACCGCCAAATTTCATAGTTATATTGTCTACATTCAATAATTCCATCACTAATTCCATTACTTAGAACTCCCTTCAGATGATTTTTCATTTGAGAAAATTTTGTGAATAAATCGGAATAATCCCTTCCAGGAAAACTCAACACCTCCCAAAAGCCCTTTTTGTTTATATAAAATAACAATTAGAAGAAGAGCTGAGAAAGTAACCATCCTTAAGCCAGGTATTGCGGGAATTATAATGGGTCCAATATTAAAGCCTGCTTCTATAGGACGTAAATATTCCAAAGAATAATTAAATAAAAAGGCGGCGAGAACTGTTCCGGTAATACTACCCAAACCGCCAAGCACTACCACAATTAATATATTAAAAGTCATTACGAACATAAATGCCTTTGGGTCTATGGTGGTAAGCAGACAGGCAAATAAACCCCCGGCAACCCCGGCAAAAAAAGCGCTAATGGTAAATGACATTACTTTATGATAGGTAAGATTAACTCCGATAACCTCGGCCGCTATCTCATTTTCCCGGATAGCCATCAAAGCTCGACCGTAACTACTGCTAATTAATCCTTTAATAATATAAATTGTAAAGACCGCCACTCCTATGGTCCACCAGAGATTAGTAAATTCCGGAATCCCTTTGATTCCTAATGCTCCATTAGTAACCTGCGGAATATTATTGGCAATGATTCTGATGATTTCAGCAAATCCTAAAGTAGCTATACCTAAGTAATCCCCTTTAAGTCTTAACACCGGCAACCCGATTAAAAGTGCTGCAATCGCGGCAAATAATCCGCTCAAGAATAGGGCAACGATAAAAGGTGTATGCATAACCGTAAAGGGCCAAACTAAAGGTTCGAGTATAAAAATCATTTCCTTATAATAGGGGGGAAGCACCAATAAAGCAGTGACATAGGCACCAATGGCCATAAAACCAGCATGACCCAAGGAAAACTGTCCGGTAAACCCATAAATCAAATTTAAACTTACACCCAGAGTAGCATATATAGCACCAAGATTAAGAATCCTTAACTTGTAGGCATCTAAATTATTCTCAGCAAGATATACCAATACTCCCAGCACAATTAAAGCTAATATAGTAAATATTTTTTCATTTTGTTTTTTCATTGTGTTACACCTTCTCTTGTACATTTTTACCTAAAATGCCATCCGGTTTAAGCAACAGGATTAAAATCAAGATTGCAAAGATAAATGCATCTCTATATCCTGATAATGCAGGTAAAAAAGCAACAAACAATATTTCAGACATGCCCAAAAGTAAACCGCCGAGCATCGCTCCCGGTATATTTCCAATCCCCCCTACCACAGCTGCAATAAAAGCCTTTAAACCGGGCATCATACCCATCAATGGAAATAATTGCGGAAATCTTAAGGCCCACAAAATACCACCCACAGCTGCCAGAGCAGAACCAATTGCGAAGGTTATAGATATGGTTTTATCAACATTAACCGCCATTAATCTGGAGGTCTCAATATCTACAGATATTGACCTCATAGCCAAACCAGTCTTTGTTCTGTAAACAATATATATTAGTAGGGTCAAAAATATAGAGGATACTATTACTGAAGCAAAAAGAGTCGACTGTATACGAATCTCGCCAAACTGGAATAACCTTGTAAAAAATGTAGGACGATGAAAAGATTTGGGAATTCCTGTAAAAATAACAATAGCTAAATTTTGTAGAAAAAATGATACTCCGATTGCTGAAATCAAAACAGAGATTCTAGGGGCATCCCGTAAAGGTCTATAGGCAATCCTTTCAGACAACATTCCAGTCACGGCAGTTAAGGCTATGGCAGCAATAATTGATGCCCACCAGGGTAAATGAAAAATTAATAATCCATAAAAAAGAAAATAAGGCGCTAACATAAAAATTTCCCCATGAGCAAAATTGATTAATCTTAAAATACCATAAACCATGGTATATCCTATGGCGATTAAAGCATATAAACTTCCCAGAGATAAACCATTTGCTAAATTCTGCAAGACTAAATGTAATGACATAGAATTCTCCTTTTAATTATTTAGAATTGTCATTAAACAATATCTATGGCTATTAAATTTTCCGATTTTTTTTATTATTTATTAAATAGAAAAATACCAAATACATATCAAGATATTCTATTTTCTCTTTTCTTTATTAAGTGAAACTTAGTCGAAAAGGTCCTTTTTTTTGTATAGAGAGATAGGATTGAATCCTATCTCTCTATAGTTTCCATAAATTATTTATTGTCTTTAGGGATTAACGGTAGTTTCGTAGGCAAAGTCTCCGTTTACAACTTTAACTAAAATGGCAGGTTTTATGGCATCATGATTTTCATTAATAGTAATGGAACCACCTGCACCAGGGAAGTCTTTTGTGGCAGCTAAAGCATCCTTGATAGCCACCGGATCAAATGAGCCGGCTCTTTCAATAGCATCAAGCATTAAATTGTAAGAATCATATGTAAGAATAGATACAGCATTAGGTGTCTCGTTATATTTTTCTCTGAAAAGTTTAACAAATTTTTCCGACTCCGGAATAGGCGGTGCATCTTCAGCAAAGAAGGTACTTGCAACTAAACCTTCAGCAGCTTCTCCTGCTAATTCTATTAAAACCGGATTATGTAAAGTATCGCCACCTAAATATTTACCTGTATATCCTAATTCTCTACCTTGAATTGCTATTAAGGCAACATCTCCGAAATAACCTGGGAAAAAGAGTGCCTCCGCTCCGGAAGCTATAATCTGACTTAATTGAGCACTAAAATCCTGATCACCAGTATTATATTTCATGTCACTAACGATCTCTCCACCAAGCTCTTTAAAGGTATTTTTGTAGAAATTAGCCAGGCCTACTGAATAATCCTGAGCAATATCAACTAAAAGTGCTGCTTTTTTGATTCCTAAGTTTTCAAAAGTATAACGAGCCATTACTTCACCCTGGAAAGGGTCAATGAAACAAGCACGGAAAACATACTCTTTTCCCTGGGTGACCAATGGATTCGTTGCACTGGCAGAAAGCATTGGGATTCCTGCTTTATTGGCAACTTCACCGCCTGGAATGGCACAACTGCTGCCATAACCAACAAAAACTGCTACTACACCTTCCTTTTCAATGAGTCTGGAAACCGCACTGGCTGATTCAACCTTATC
Source organism: Atribacterota bacterium (assembly GCA_038203565.1). Classification (GTDB taxonomy): domain Bacteria; phylum Atribacterota; class Phoenicimicrobiia; order Phoenicimicrobiales; family Phoenicimicrobiaceae; genus Sediminicultor. The sequence goes on along the minus strand of JBBRDV010000013.1, from coordinate 3,172 downwards.
ACTTTTATTATCAACAAGTATTAATTCAACTGTTTTTCCTAATACCGTAGGATTTTGCTCATGGGCAAGTTCATATCCCTGCATACAAAGTACACCACCCACTGCCATTGCACCGGTCATAGGTTCAGAAATTCCAAATTTAACCACATCAGCAGCAAGAGCTGCGCTACTAATCGCAATTATTAGTAAAGCTAATGTCAAAACAAATAAACTTTTTCTCATTTCTTTTCTCCTTCATATTAAAATATAAACCTTTTTAAATATGAACCTTTTCGACTAATCATTCTGCATTCTCAAACTCTTATAATTTTATTATTTTTTATTCACCCCCAATTGATTTTTATTTTTATTTTATATATTTAGTTACACTTAGTATAGTGATAATTTACATGGAATATCGTTTTTTATCTACCATTTGTTATTCGGTAGGTATGATTAACTTCTGACCTGGCCTGATAAGTCTCGAGTTAGTTAATTCATTAAGGGCAACAATCTTTTCTACCGTTGTACCGAATTTTTGGGCAATTTCCCATACAGAATCTCCCACTTCAACCACATAGATTTTACCGCTTTTTGCTTCAGATATCCAATTTCGTTTTACTGGTGAAATAACTCCTGCTTTTTCAACTGCCTCCATCATGGCATCTCTTATCGGGATATAAGTATCCAATCCATCTTTAGAATTCTTAAAGTTGTAATTATCCCCACCAGTAAACATAAAGTCATTGGTTACCACAGTGTAATATTTATCCATCTCAACAGGAGTACCATCTTCTAAAACCATACTGGTAATCCTGTTACCTGCTTCTGCCTCTTTATTATAAGTTACCATTACACCGGATATCTGAACCCAGCCAATATCCTCATTCATGATACCGTGTTCAATATTAGCTTTTACATCTGCACCGGATAACTTCATAGTGTACAGGGTATTATCAAAAGGCATAACTTCATATAGTATCCCTGCTGTAATGTCTCCTGCTGGAACAGGAACTCTAAGTCCACCGCCATTAGTCATAGCAATCTGAACTCCAACTTTTTCTCTCATTACCTCACAGGTCCATTCACCTAATAAAGATGGTCCGGCATATCTGTCATGGTCTAATTCTACTGTAGTTTTCCCTAATACTTTTCCTAAAACTGGTCCTAATTCTTCTTCGTACTTCTTATAGATTGCCAGAGTGTTAGCATCATCTTTAAGAGTATCAGGTCGGTTATAGAGATGATCTAATGATGGCTCTGCACTAAGTAACTTATTATTCTCATCAAAAACGAAAATTATTTTCGCAATTGTCCGGCCGTTATAGTAAGCTTGTACCAGGGGTTTACCATCAACCAGGCCGCTGACACTTTGATGGGTATGAGCGGATATGACTGCATCCACTCCTTCTACCTGAAATAGATCTGCAGCTTCACCGGTAATTTTCCCTTCTTTATCCTGAAAAGCACCTAAATGAGTTAAAGCGATAATTAAATCTGCTCCTGCCGCTTTTACTTTTGGCACCCAGTCAGCTAGAGTTGCCACAGGGTCTTTGAAATCATAATTTTCTACATTTGCTTTAAGTGCTTTGTAGGCAGTTTCCGGAGTAGCCAAACCTATAAATCCTACTTTAACCCCAGTTTTATCGAGAATTACGTAAGGTTTTGCCCATTCTACTGGTTGGTTAGTCCGTTTATCATATATATTAGCACTAACAAAAGTTAATCCACCATCTTCTGCCCATTGAGTAATCCTATCAATTCCCCAGTCAAATTCATGGTTGCCGACTGCCGATAGTTCTATACCTATTTCTTTAAAAACAGCAGAAACTGGCTCACCGTACAAAAGGTTGGACATGGCACTCCCTTGATAGCTATCTCCTACTGTTATTATAATTGTGCCTTCGGGATTCTTTGCTTTCTCAACCTTTAAAGCATCGGCAAGTTTCGCTGCTCCGACATTTTTCCCGGCAGGAGCAAGGCTTCCGTGAAAGTCGTTAATCGATAATACAACAATCTCTTTTTGTGCAGCAAATATAAAACATACTGAACTTAGAATTAACAAGAACGTTAATAGGGAAATTAATAGTCCTTTGGTTATTTTAAATCTCGACATATTTGTATAAATCCTCCTTAAATATTTTTAATTAATCTTCTAACTAATCAAGTCCTCACTAAACTTAGATCTTGAGTGTATCTTGGGGTCAGGTCTCAACATTTGACATAAGTTAATCTTAAATAAGGCAACTAGCCAACTTATGTCAAATGTTGAGACCTGACCCCATTAATCCATTCTCTACCTCTATTTTCTACATTTGCCTTGGATAATCCTTCTTTTTTGTAAAAATTATTTGAAATTAATTTAATTCTTTTTTACTAATTAATTTTTTGCCCTTTATGACAAAATTTATTTAGCTAATTATTTTATAACAGGCCACTATCTCGCCAAAATAAAAAGTATGATAATCGTTATCTGCATAAACATCTTCCTTATATTCTTTACACAAAAAATCGGGATTCATTTCACTTTTACAAACAATTTTACATTCGTAATGAAATCCTGATAGGTTGATAATGGGAGTGTCTACTTTTTGTGCAGGGACAACAGATAATATACTTTCTTTAAATTTATCAACATCTCGACCGGATTTAGTACCACAAATATTTAAAGCTTCTTCTAAATTATCTCCTCCAGGGATACTAACCGTAAAACTGGAAGCCTTTCCGATAATGCAATGAGTAAAGCGGCTCTTTCTAACCATAACTGTCATTATCGGCTTTCTCCACATATACCCAATCGCAGCCCAACCAATAGTCATAACATTTATTTTTTTATCATCTTTAGATTTAGCTACCAGGAATGCACCTTTAGATTTTATCTGTTGCATTACTTCTTCGGCAACAGATAAATAATTAACATTTTTCATATAAAATTTTCTCCTTTAAAGATATAATAATAATTATATTTTAATTTTCTTAATCAACTTCCTTCAATTTTTCTACCATTTTTACAAAATCATCTATCCATTCTGCACTAAAGTTTATACCTTTAGGGGTGGGAATGTACTCATCCCCCTCTTTCGGTTTTACATATTGCCTTAAATCAACTCTCTCTACCCCCCGAAACTCACCGATAGATAGAACTAATCTTTTATTATCGGTAACATCTAATTGCCCAATTTGTTTCATTTGA
>JBBRDV010000012.1:0-30473 GCA_038203565.1 Atribacterota bacterium | reverse complement strand
ATATTCTTCTAAATGTCTTCGTACCGAAAATGATTCTCTGATGTGCTGTTGTGTACCTGTTAAAAGTGTAACTTCTACCAAAACCGTATCTTTATTTTCCAAACATTCAATATCGGGATTGCCACCTGATGCAAAACTTGTAGGCAAACCTTCGTCATCTGAAATAAAATTAGGCTTTACTATTACATTTGGCAGTTTTTTTAGAATAGCTAAGGAAGTCAAAAACTCTAAACGCAAAGGTTGTTCTATTACTTTTAAGATGTCATCTCCGGAAGATTTTTTTTGTGCCAAATTGAGCATTTCAGTTTTAATAGTTTCCCATTCATAATGTTTTACCCATTTTTCTAATTCCTTGTCTGTGATTCTAACAGGCGCCCTATAGACTGAAAGCGTTGCAATCAGATTATTATCAACTGTTCCGATATACTCAAAAAAATGTTTTTCAGAAGTAAAATTTGGGTAAGAAATATAATTTTTCAAAATATAATCTACTGTTGCTATTTCTTTTGTGTTGATGTCAATAAAACGACCACCGCCACGCAAAGAAATTAAACCTGTCAAACGCATTTTGCGAATAAAATCATCAGGATAGTCGCCTAAAATTGAATTATCGTCCCGTTTAGTCTCATTTAATAAACTGTAACAAAACTCTAAAATCGTTTCATTACTTGGCGAATAGCCATATTTTTTTCGCAATTTTTTGATTTCCTGATATAGACTTTCTGCATTATCATTTTTCCAACACAACAACAAAGGGATTTCTAATTTTGAAATACCTGTACCGTTAAAATCTTGGTCTTTGTTTAAAAGTTGGATTGTCTGAATAAGTAGAATCAAAGGTACATTTTTATTCAAAACTCTGCGAAATGGATTGTGGCGTTGATATTTAGCAAAAGCATTAGCAAAAACCATTAGTTCGTTTTCGGGTTTTTCTTTGTCCAGTAACATTTTTCCGCTTTCCGAAAACTCTATTTTCTCGTTTTGCCAATACCATACAAAACCCAATTCTTTGGCTATTTTGAACCAAGTATCAAACCTTGATGCCCAACCCTTATCAAAACCTGCTTCTTTGTGACTTTGCGGATTGTCAGCAAGTACACGTTCGGATTCTGCTTCGCTTAATTCTATTTCGTTTTCCCATTTATCTCTTATGCTTTGCGAAACTTTCATAGGTTGATATAACCCCTTTTGAATGAGGGTTTTAGCGACCTTCACAACAACCTCATTCGTCAAAATTTCGCCATCATATCCACTAAAAATGGTTAAAAAATCCTTTAATCGCTCAGGATTTCTAAGTGTCGTAGTAAACAACAACGGTTTGTATTCAGATTGACGTTTTTTCATAGTTTAATAATTAGTAATCAATACCTCTTTAATTTCCTTTTTACTGTTATTGTGATAACTAATATAATTGCTCTCTATCTTATGTGTTTTGTATTTTTTCATCCATTTAATCAATAACTCATTTTTGCTTCCGTTATAATGGGTTACATTTGATAATGCAAATTTAACGCCTTTTTTATTTAATTTATCAATTAAGTCTAATAAATCAGATTCAGATTTCTCATTCCAAAATTTATTGTATTCGCTCGCAGTTATTAAATAAGGAGGGTCTAAATAAACAAAATCGTTTTTTGAATATTTTTTTTCAGAAAAAAACTTTCTAAAATCTTTTGAACTTAATGTCATTTTTTTATCACGTACAAAACCAAAGTAATTATTTAAAGCATTAACAACATTTTTATTAAAATCAACATTTCCCACCGGCAGATTAAATTTGCCCCCGCCATTAAATCTCAACATTCTATTAAAACCATATATAAGTAAAATATACAAAATCAAAGGGTCATTTTTTCTATTATTATTGACACTCTCTCTCAGCTTTTCATATCCTTCTTTATTGAATCTAGCAAAATAAGTTTTTTTCCATTCTTTTTTTAGCGAATCCGGAATTATATCTTCCTTATATGACCTAGATAAATTATATTCAAGTATTATTTTTTCAACATTTTTAAAAAAATTGTTTGAATTATTAGAATTTTTGATTAAAAATTTGTGTATATTAATAAGTTTTTTATCTATATCGTTTAAATAATATCTTTTTGCTTCAACATTTAAAAATACAGTGCCTCCGCCCACAAATAGTTCATAAAAGTTAACTATTTCTTGCGGAAATAAATTAATTAATTGCTTCATTAACTTGTATTTATCTCCAACATAAAACAGTGGAGATCTTTTGATTTTATTATTCATAATTAACCTTAGTTACAAACAAATATTCTTTGTGGTTATTAAAATTTGTGTTTCCGGCATTGAAATGTCTATAACTCTTTTCAAAAATCTTAGTTCTTCCTTTTGTGTTCAAAATCTTTTCGATTTCTTGGAGTGTAATTTTATTTCTCGATGAATTACTTTTCGAATCGTAAGTATTATTATATGACACGACCAAATACTTAGCATTAATATCTTTTACCAATTCAGCAAACTTATTTTTAGCTTGAGTTTTACAATAATCACTCATATTTTCTGGCTCCGGCTTTAATGCTACTCCATATAATTTTGGCTTATCCCATTTAGTTAATGTCTCTAAAACATGGTAAAACCTGCTATATTGTCTAGAGTTATAAGGTGGATCAATGTAGGCAATATCTACTTTTATTTTTTTTACTAAAATGTTGGTATCCTCTCTAAAAATAGAAACATTTTTGACGCTAATAGGATCAATCGGCTTCATAAAAAAATCATCTTTTAAAAAATCCTTTTTAAAATAAGCATCATAATGACCAACGGTATTAGCAATTTTATCAACAGCATACAGTAATGAAGCAATGAGTATGTGGTATTCTTTCTCAGTAAGATTGTTTTTGTTTTCTTCTATGTTTTCTCTAATAAAACCAATAATCTTTGATGAATTTTGACTAAAATATTTACCCCCAAAACACTTTGAAAAATAATTGTCTTCCAGATCTTCACCGTAAATATTGTTATAATTTTTGATAATATTATCAATTTTATTTTGATCCCACTCACCAATGCCGAAAAAAGCTTGATAAATTGTATAATTTGAATAAAGGAAATCGTTTAGTATAATCTCTCTGAAATGTTTTGCAGCTATAGCTGACACAATTCCTGTTCCTGCAAAAACATCAGCAAAAGAGTTTCCTTCGCACTCTTTATTGATAATGGAAAAAATCCACTTTATTAGCTTATGCTTACTGCCAACATATCTACGATTCTGTAATTGGACATGATTTTTTTTTACTTGAGGAATATAAAAGTAATTTTCCTTGATTGTTTCCGCGCTTACCTCATAAGTTGGTTTTTTTATTTCTAATAGATTAAATAATGTTCCCTGTACGCCTTCAGCAACATAATCAACGGTTTGATCGCGACCCCTCAAGATTTCATAAAAACTACAATTTCCATTCCTTGCAGTAATAATAAAATCGATAACAGAAATCCCCATTATCCCGCCTGCCTGAACAATTCTTTCAATCATCCCACTATCTTTTTCGCTCGGAGTTGGATCTCCTGTTGGATGATTATGTACTAAAATGATACTTGCGGAATTTAACTCAACAGCTGGATAAAAAATTTCTCTTGGGTGTAATAAACTTTTATCAAGTAATCCGATGCTAATTATTTCTTTTTTTATTAAAACATTTCTTGCGTTCAGGTATAAACACACAAGATATTCTTTTTTCTTATCCTGTAAATCATAAGTAAGAGATAAAACATCTTTTGAATTTTTAATAACAATATCAGTTGTGTGATTTTCTTCGTAAAATCTTTTCACTAAAGAAATTGCTGATATAACCTGCAACGCTTTTGCTTGTCCAATTCCTGAAATCTTCAACAGATCAGCAATGCTTATATCCAAGAATTTTTTGCCAAATTTACTTATTATTTGTTGAGCAAGTTTTTGAACATTTTTTCCTTTAATCCCACTTCCAAGCAAAATAGCTAAAAGGTCACTTTTGGAAAGTGCATCAGGCCCCTTTTTTATAAATCTTTCTCTTGGGCGATCTATTTTTGGGATATCTTTTAATTTTGGCATATTTATTACTTGATTAAATCCTCAATTGAAACGCCTAATGACTTAGCTAATTTTGCCATGATAAGCACGGAAGGCTTTTTAATTACATTGCTCTCAATTTTGGTCAGGGTAGTGTATTTCACGCCAGACTTTTTAGCAAAACCCTCTTGGGATAATCTCTGCTTATTTCGATACTTCTTTATATTCTCGCCTATGTTAATTTCTGTTGCCATATTTTCAATTATTTGATAGTATAAAAGTGTTCTGCTATTCTTTCAATATAATACTATCAGATTTTATGAATTCAATCAAATTAAAAATGAGGGAAGCCCGCTTTTAGCCCAGAATGAAGTTCGAGCAAACATTTTTTCAGGTTCTTTGGCAGTTTTTAGAAACCGTAAACCAACGGATGAATGCTGGTGAGTGATGGTGCAAAATGCCGCATTTTCCAACTGGCGGAGAGGGCGGGATTCGAACCCGCGAGACAGGGACTACCTGCCTACTCGATTTCGAGTCGAGCGCTTTCAACCAAACTCAGCCACCTCTCCAATTAAATTATCGTCTTTCCTGAAAGAATTTTTGTAAAATTAAACTACATTCCTTTTCTAAAACACCGCTTACTACTTCTATTTGATGATTAAATCTCTTATCCTGTACAATATTGATAATGCTGCCTGCTGCTCCAGCCTTAGGATCAAAAGTACCGAAAATTAATCTTTTAATTCTGGCTTGAAGCATAGCATAGGCACACATCGGACAAGGTTCTAAAGTAACATAAAGATCTATATCTTCTAAATGCCAGCTTCCGAAATATCGAGCAGTTTGCTGCAGGGCTAAGATTTCAGCGTGAGCAGTAGGATCCTGTAATTCTTCTTTTCGATTATGAGCTCGGGCAATTATTTTATTTTGGTAAACAACTACTGCTCCAATTGGTATTTCCTGGCGGGAATAAGCAATTTCTGCCTCTTTCAAGGCTTCTTGCATCAAGCTAATATCTTTACCATTATTTTTTGGCATATTTTTAATGAAGACTTTCCGGAAGTATTAATATTGGCGCGCCCGGAGGGACTCGAACCCCCAATCTACTGATCCGTAGTCAGTTGCTTTATCCATTTGAGCCACGGGCGCCTTATTAAAATAAAATTTCCCTATTGATTTTATTATAATTTATATTCTTAGTCAAATTTATTAAAATAAAGTATCGAGTATCGCGTAAAAAAACTAGGATTCAGGTGAAGGGGGCACAATGAATTGTTTTAATTGAAATATTAGTTTAATTTTGTTATATTTAGAAAGTAAGTCTTTGATTAATTTTATTAAAAAAGAATGGGGGGGGAAGGGTTTATATTTTAGATGCTAAAAAAACTACGAGACCTAAAAGATAAAAGAATCACTATAATGGGATTAGGATTAAATCAAGGTGGCTTAGGAGTTGCCCGGTTTTTAACAAAAGCGGGTGCTAAAATTTTAGTTACAGATTTAAAAACTGAAGAAGAACTTGGACCTTCTTTAGAAAAATTAAAAAACTTTGATGTTAGATATATCCTGGGCCGACACCGGGAAGAAGATTTTATCAATACAGATATGATAATTCAAAACCCGGCTGTTGCTCATAATTCAAAGTATTTAAAAATTGCTCGGAAACATAAAATTCCTATTAAAACCGACTTGGATCTTTTCTTTCAGCTTTGTCCTTCTAAAAATATCATTGCCGTTGCCGGAACTAAAGGGAAAAGCACGGTATCTCAACTTATCTATCATATTTTTAAAGAAGCTAAAAAAGATACAATTTTAGCCGGTAATATCGGTATCTCCGTTTTAGATATTTTAGGAAAAATCAAACCTCAAACCTGGGTAATCTTAGAAATATCTACCTGGCAGATGGAGGGGATAAAAGACCGTAAATTTAAACCTAAAACTGGAGTTTTAACTAATATCCTGCCTGACCACTTAGACCGCTATCCCAATTATAAAGAGTACGTCCGATCAGAAAAATTAATCTTTAAGCATCAAAACCTAAATGATAATCTGGTATTAAATTATGATAATGAAGAGACTATTAAAATTAAAAAAGAAACCAGCTTGCCGATTTACTGGTTCAGTGCGAAAGAAAAGATAGAACCAGGATGTTATTTAGAAAATGATGAATTGGTCTTTCAATTAGAAGAACATAAAACAGCCTTTGCTAAAATTTCCGATCTCCCTTTACCCGGATCACACAATCTGGAAAATATTTTAGCAGCAAGCACAGTAGGTTTTATACATAATATCCCAGGTGAAATTATTCTAAAGGCCTTAAAAAAATTTCCCGGAATTCCTTATAGATTAGAATTTATTGGGGAATTTATAGGAATTAAATTTTATAATGATACCTGTGCCACCACTCCGGAAGCAACTTTAGCCGCTTTAGAATCTTTTCCCAAACAGTCTATTGTCTTAATTCTTGGCGGCAAAGATAAAAAATTAAATTATGAAAATTTTGGGATAGCTATCGGACAAAATAAAAAAATTAAAAAGATTATCCTCCTACAACACCCCGATTATGATGCTTCTTTAAAAATACTTTCTGCCTTAAAAAATCATCTTGATTCAGAAAAAATTATCCAAACATCCAATCTTAAGGTGGGGGTCGAAATAGCCCTGCAACAAGCCCAAAAAAATGACCTTATTCTTCTTTCCCCTGCAGCAGCCAGTTTCGGGATGTTTAAAAATGAATTTGACCGGGGAGATCAATTCAATAAAATAGTAAGAAATCTTAAATAATCTATTTGCTGTAATTTCATTTTTACAAGATTATAATAAATTCATATTCGCCATGCCTAAAATAAAGAGCACTGCAATTATTAAGGGCTGATGGAGCAAATAAATTAATAAGGAGTGCTTCCCTAAAAAACAGAAAACTTTTATCCCTGAAAAGAAAGAAAGATCAACAAGTTGAAATCTCCGAGAACAATCTGAATAGAGTAAATTACCAAAAAATATGCCTATTAAAACCACTCCAAACCAAGGTAAAAGGGGAAAATAGTCAACTGAATAAAATTGAGCTGGCCTAAACCCTAACCAGGATAACCAATAAAAATTAAAAACTAAACCCTTTAAATATGCACCTAAAAATATGCAAAATAATCCAACTAATAGATTCCAATAGCGAAGTTTAAGAAAAGGATAAGCTAAAATAATGGAAATTCCGATAAGATGAAGTATACCAAAAATTACAAAACCTTCTCGCAAAAAAACCCAGGTTACTAAAGTGATCATTAAACCCCAGGAAAATACCTTCAAGCCTCTTCGAAAATATTTCATGAATAATTTATTTCTATCCTTATGAATTTTCTTAGTCCTGGAAAAACTAACACTAAGGGATACTCCGACTAAAAAAATAAATGTCGTGGCAGTTGTGCGCGCAAAATACATCCAAAAACCAGAGTATACATTGACATTATAATGAGCAAAATAGTGCAGATTATAAAGTAAGTGATAAAGTACCATCATTATTATGGCAATTCCCCGCAGGAAATCTATTTCCCAGAATCGCTGTTGTAAATTTCTATCCATAAGATACCTCAAGAAAGATAAATTTAAATCCATTTTATCTTGCACTTTGGTTATATTTCTTTTAATCTTAATTATCTATTTATATTTTAGATTAATTTTAGCTATTCTGCTAATTCCAGGGCAACCTCGACCATCTGGTTAAAGGTCTTCTGCCGTTCCTCTGAAGTGGTCTCTTCTCTGGTTACCAAACTATCAGAAACAGTTAAAATCGAAAGTGCATTCACTTTAAACTTTGCGGCTAAAGTATATAAAGCAGCTGTTTCCATTTCTACCGCTAATACTCCATAATTTGCCCAGTGCTTCCAGGAATTAGGATCATCGTTATAAAAAGTATCAGTAGTCAAAATACTTCCTACTTTTATCGGGATATTTTTTTTAAAGGCCACATCATAAGCCTTTTTTAAAAGGTCGAAATTTGCAGTAGAAGCATAATCCATACCATAAAAGCGTATCTTGTTAATATTCGAATCCGTTGAGGCACTCATAGCTAAAATAACATCTCTTATTTTTATATCTGCCTGTATAGAACCACAGCTTCCGATTCGGATTAAATTTTTAGCCCTGTAATTTGTAATAAGTTCATTTACATATATCGATATAGAAGGTATACCCATACCTGTCCCCTGGACAGAAATTCTTTTCCCTTTATAAGTTCCGGTATAACCATACATGCCGCGTACTTCATTATAACAGACAGCATAGATAAGGAAATTTTCCGCTATATATTTTGCCCTCAAGGGGTCTCCGGGAAGTAAAACTGTACTGGCAATCTCCCCTTCTTTTGCTCCGATATGGATACTCATAGTCATTCACCCTCCTATTTGAATAGATTAAGTTATAATTAATTTTTGATTTAACTCTTTATTCGTTAAATTCTATTATACATTTTTCAATATATTGCCTAAACTTTTTACTATTCATCCGATCGTGTCTGGCATCATAGGTAGCATGATTTTTGTTATAAGGAGAACTTTTGGGAAATATAACAAATGAACCTCTAAAATATCTGGAGACTATCCTTGCACTTTTCGGCAGTAGAATTCTATTATTCTTTTCATTATATCCCAGATAACCTTTTTCCCATATTTCTTTTTCTAGATAATGACCTGGTTCTATCTCAGTTAATTTTTCTTTAATCAAAGATAAATCAAGATTAGGAGTGATGGGTTTTAATCCTCCGGTTTCTAATCGAAAGTAAGTCCATTCTATATGATTGGTAAAATAATTAAATTCTAATACTTTTGGTTTTACAATTCTGACTGAATGAGGAGTTCTTAATTCAATAGTCTCTTTCTCAGTTGATCTTTCTACCCTTATTATATCATGGCCTCCACCAACGGGAAATAAAGTATGATTTAAATTATCTACAGAACCTAATTTGTTAAGAATTGAAATTACACTATCAATACTCTTCCAAAGGCAATTGTTTGGGATAGCTATCGGAAATAATTCTCTGATAGTTTTCTCCCAAACAATTAAATTTTCCGTTTCAAAATCACCTCTATCTAATCTCATAATTTCTCCTCCCTTTAAGATAATATTTTAAATACTTTCTATCTCATTAATAAAAAAATTGCCGCCACCTTGCAAAAGGTTGAGACAATTTTTAACATCTCCAGTTAGAATAAATAATGAATAATCTGTTTTGGTTTTACCAATAGCGTAATAAAAAATACTGCAGTTTTCTCTTAAATCGTGCAATAGAGCAGCCCTCTTAACTTATAAGAAATGGCGGAGAGAGAGGGATTCGAACCCTCGGAGCAGGCCTTAACCCGCTCAATTGCTTAGCAGGCAACCACCTTCGGCCACTCGGTCATCTCTCCATTTAAAAGTATAACACAATATTTTTTTTCAGGCAAGAAAAAACTAACAGAAAAAACTAAAGTATCAGGTAAAATCTTAATACCCAATTATTTTTTACTTGCAGGAAATAAGAAAATATATTAGAATATGCAAAGCAAAATTTAAACTTTTACAGCTGTATCTCAAAATAAAGGAGAAACTGAAAAGGTGAAGCGATATCAATATGAGGTAATTATAGTAGGTGCCGGCCATGCTGGCTGTGAAGCCGCTCTGGCTACTGCCAGAATGGGGGCAAAAACACTCCTCATTACTTCCAATATAGACAATGTTGCGCTAATGCCCTGTAATCCATCTATAGGAGGTCCGGGAAAAGGACATGTAGCCCGAGAAATTGATGCCTTAGGCGGAGAAATGGCTAAAAATACCGATAAAGCTACTATTCATATAAGAATGTTAAACACCAGCAAAGGTCCGGCTATGTGGGCTCTAAGGGCACAGATAGATAAAAGATTATATACTCAGGAAATGATACACACTCTCCAAATCCAAATAAATTTAGATTTAAAACAGGAGATGGTAACAAAATTAATAGTAAATAATTGTCGGGTAGAAGGAGTAATAGTTAAAAGTGGTTTAGAATTTTCTTCCCCTACGGTAATTTTAACTAACGGAACATTTTTAAATGGCAAAATTTATATTGGCAAAACTACCTATTCAGCGGGAAGAGCCGGTGAATTTGCCTCAATTGATCTGGCAGAAAATCTTAAAGAGCTGGGTTTTAAAGTCGGAAGATTAAATACCTGCACTCCTCCTCGGATAGATAGAAGAACGGTTGATTTCTCCAAGATGAAAGAACAGAAAAGTGCAGATATTCCTCTGTCTTTTTCTTTTGAAAACAAAGGGAAAATATATAAGGATTTTTCGGTATTTATGACCCGCACTAATCAAAAAACTCATCAGATAATCCAAGATAATATCCATAGAGTGCCCCTCTCTAATGGTACCATCCAAAGTGCAGCTATCAGATATTGTCCCTCTATAGAAGATAAGATAATTAGGTTCCCCGAAAAAGAATCTCATCAGATATTTTTAGAACCAGAGGGGCATAATACTGAAGAAATATATTTACAGGGATTTTTTACCAGTTTACCTGCTGATACCCAGCAGGAAGCTTTGCACACCATTGAAGGCTTAGAAAATTGTAAGATTATCCGCTATGGATATGCCATTGAATATGACATTATATATCCTAATCAATTAAAATACTCTTTAGAAACTAAAGCAATTAAAGGATTATTTTTGGCCGGACAGGTTAATGGAACTTCGGGATATGAAGAGGCAGCTGAACAAGGATTGCTGGCGGGCATAAATGCAGTAAAGCTGTCACGTAATAAGGAGCCCTTAATCCTGGACCGCTCAGAAGCTTATATTGCTGTGGAGATAGATGATTTAGTTACAAAAAGTGTGACTGAGCCGTACCGTTTAAGAACCGGACTGGCTGAATATAGACTTTTATTAAGACAGGATAATGCTGATTTGAGACTTACTCCTTATGGTTATAAGATGGGGTTAATCTCAGAACAAAGATATAAAAAATTTCTGAATAAAAAAACACTGGTTGAACATGAAAAGGAAAGATTAAAAGAAGTAATAATTCATGCCACCCAAAAAGTAAATGAATTACTAAATAAATTGGGTACTACCCCTCTATCTGAGGCCGCTACTTTGGCTGCTTTGCTTACCAGGCCTGAGATAACTTACAATCAAACTACTTCTATCGATCCTAACAGACCAGAATTACCTGCCGAAGTAACTGAGCAAGTTGAAATTCAAATAAAATACGCAGGATATATTAAACGACAAGAGATTCAGGTAAAAAAATTTAAGAAATTAGAGAATTATAAAATACCTAAAAATATCGATTATTTTAATATGCATGGTATATCCCATGAAGGCAAGGAGAGATTCTCAGAAGTGCAGCCAATTTCTTTGGGCCAGGCTAAAAGAATTCCCGGAATAACCCCTTCAGACATCGCCACCTTAATGATAAATATTGAAAAGATAAAAAGAATGAAAAAATAGGACAGTCGAGCTTGCCCTCGTGAAAACGGGGAACGCCTATCCTACTTTGGGCACGCACAGGCTATTCACTAACGACTAAATTTCCCGCTGCTTTTAAAGTGTTCTGCATCAGCATAACATTAGTTATCGGTCCTATTCCTCCGGGAACCGGAGTAATGATAGATGCTTTATCCCAGACTTCCTCGTAAGCTACATCCCCCACCAATTTTCCTTCTACCTCATTAGTCCCCACATCTATAATTACTACTCCTTCTTTTACCATATCCCCTTTAATTATCTCTGGTTTTCCTACTGCAGCAATTAGAATATCTGCCTGACGAGTAAAGTAACTTAAATCATTAGTTCGAGAATGACAGATGGTAAGAGTAGCATTGGCATACTGCTTTTTCTGGAGAAGTATGAGGGCCATTGGTCTTCCTACAATATTACTCCTTCCTAAGATAACGGTATGTTTTCCCTCTACAACAATATTTTCTCTCTTTATTAATTCATATACTGCATAAGGCGTGCAAGGTAAAAACTCCGGTTTACCTAAAGCCAGTCTTCCCATATTTATAGGGTTAAAACAATCTACATCTTTGCAAGGATTTACTGCTTCCTGGATCCGCTCCTGGTTTATATGCTTGGGAAGTGGTACTTGCACTATAATCCCACTTACTTTTTTATTCTTATTTAAATTGTCTATGAGTTTTAAGAGTTCTTCTTCGGTGGTTTCGGAAGGCAAACTATGTTTTTCAAAGTCAATAGAAGCTCTTTCGCAGGATTTAGCAATCATCTTTACATAAAATAAGGATGCCGGGTCTCCTCCTACCATGACTACTGCTAATTTAGGGGTTATTCTATGTTCATTAATAAAATTTTCTACTTTTGCCTTTAAAGATTCATTAATCTCTTTAGCTATTCTTCTTCCATCAATAACCTTAGTCATAATAACATTTCTCCTTTTTGTTATATTTCCTATAAAATAGAGCCCATGGAGAACCATGGGCTCTATTTTATTTTTCATTTAATATTAAATTTTTAGCAATTTGATTTTTTCAATGACTTTTTGTCTGCCTGCTTATATCCCCTTTGCTAACTGCTTCCTTAATTATATATTTTGCTTTATTTTTTTCAATATTGCAAGCAGTACTAATTTCACCTACTAAGATCTTGCGAGCTCTCTCGAATAATCCTCGCTCTGTGGAAGATAATTTTTCTTCAGTACCTCGATGAGTATAGTTTTTTACTACCTGAGCTACTTTTAAGATATCTCCACTATCAACCATTTCTGTTTGAGATCTTATCCTCTGCTTATAATTTTCATGCATTTCATCGTCTATTCTATCGCTTAACACGTTTAAAACGTCTGGTACAGTTTCAGGGTCAATAATATACCTTAAGCCAATTTCTTCAGCTTTATTTATTGGAACCATTAAAGTCATTTCGTTTACCATTAATTTTAGAATATAGTATTTTTCTTTTTGCCCCAATACTTTCTTTTCTTCTATCTTTTCAATGTCTCCAACCCCAAAGGAAGGGTGAGATACTTTATCACCGATTTTAAACATTTTTTGGATTTTTTAAACCCGTTAATCACTTCCTATCTTTTTATTTTTTAACATTATACCATTTTTTTACTAAAAATACAAAACTATCTTTCGTATCTTTTTATTCCTCTAATCTTTCTCTAACTACCCCACTAAAGTTTACACTAACAATGTGAATAATTAGTAAAAATATAAGTATTAATTTTATCTAATCATCTAAAAAAATAGATGGCAGGCTACATAGTGATTATTTTCGAAACATTTCAGTTCCGGCTCTTCTTCTCTACATACAGTTTTTACATAAGAACATCTGGTATGGAATCGGCATCCGGAAGGAGGATTTACCGGACTGGGAACATCACCCATTAAAATTTGACCTTTTTTTCTAAATTTAGGATCGGGAATGGGTATGGCGGAAAGCAATGCCTGGGTATAGGGGTGCTTAGGGTTATTAAATAATTCTCTTTTTGGGGCAGTCTCTACTATCTTACCTAAATACATGACTGCAACTCTATCACAGATATGTTTTATTACGCTTAAATCATGCGCTACAAATAAAATGGTCAATCCGAATTCTTTCTGTAAATCCTGTAATAAATTAATAATCTGGGCTTGAATGGAAACATCCAAAGCAGAAACGCATTCATCGGCAACAATAAATTCCGGACCAGTGGCTAAAGCTCTGGCAATTCCTATTCTCTGCCTTTGGCCGCCGCTAAATTCGTGAGGGTATCTGTTTACCTGGTCTGGAAGAAGACCAACCTTTTCCATAATCTCAATGACCCTCTCTTCTCGTTCTTTTTTAGAACCAATCTTATGTACTTCCATTGGTTCATTAATAGTTGCTCCTATAGTCATTCTGGGATCGAGGGAACCAAAGGGGTCCTGATAGATAATCATCATCTTTCTTCTAATCATGATCATCTCTTTTTTTCTTAAATGAGTTATTTCCTGACCATTAAAATAGATCTTGCCTTCTGTTGGATCTAATATTCTTAGTATAGTTTTCCCACAGGTCGTTTTTCCGCATCCTGATTCTCCCACCAGGCCAAGAACTTCTTTCTTCCCCACATAAAAACTTACATCATCTACCGCCCTAACTGCCTTTTTTTTATCTAAAGGTGATTTGCCTATCCAGAACCATTTTTTTAGATTTTTAACTTCTACCGATTTTTCCATTCTACCTATTTACTCCTTATCCTCCCCTTGATTAAATGACATTTTACCAGATGAGAATTTTCTATCTCTATCAGTTCTGGCATCTCTTCAACACATCTTTTAAAACTGAAATCACATCTGGGGTGAAATGGACATCCTGAAGGCAAATCAAGGAGATTAGGGACTATACCCGGAATAGCATCAAGATGTTCTACATCAATATTCATTCGGGGTATTGATTTACTTAAGCCTTTAGTGTAAGGATGAAGGGGGTTGTTAAAAAGTGTATATACATCTGTATATTCTACAATATGCCCGGCATACATTACCGCTACATTATCACACATTTCCGCAATGACTCCCAGATCATGGGTTATTAACATAACCGATGCTCCAAATTCGCCTTTTAATTCATTAATTAATCTTAAAATCTGAGCTTGAATGGTAACATCAAGGGCAGTTGTAGGTTCATCAGCAATAAGTAAAGTGGGATTACATGATAGAGCCATGGCAATCATCACTCTCTGTCTCATCCCCCCGGATAACTCATGAGGGTAATTATCTATTCTCTTCTCTACATCCGGTATCCCTACAATTTTCAATATCTCTATGGCTTTTTTTCTGGCCTCTTTTTTATTTAATCCCTGATGCAATTGAATAACTTCTCCAATTTCATATCCAATGGTAAATACCGGGTCCAATGAAGTCATGGGTTCTTGGAAGATCATTGATATTTTCTTCCCTCTTATCTTTCTAATTTCTTTATCCTCTAATTTTAAGAGGTCTCTGCCCTCGAAGTGTATTTCTCCCCCCACAATCCTTCCCGGAGGATGAGGAATCAATCTCATAATCGACAAGGCAGTAACACTCTTACCACTTCCGGATTCTCCTACAAGTCCTAAAGTTTCCCCTTGATTAATTTTAAAACTGACTCCATCTACAGCCTTTACTGTTCCCTCATGGGTAAAAAAATGAGTTTTTAAATTTTTTATTTCCAGTAATGTTTTCATATCTTGCCTTGTTTTATCCTGGTGGTACACCATTAAGTTTTAAGCCGGGGGTCTAAAATATCTCTTAAACCGTCTCCTAATAGGTTGAGACCTATAACCGAAAATAATATCGCTAGTCCGGGAAATGTTGCTGCCCACCATGCGCCACTTACAATATAGGAATAGCTTTTAGAGAGCATAGCACCCCATTCCGGAGTGGGAGGTTGAGCTCCTAACCCTAAAAAACCAAGAGCTGCACAGTCTAAAATGGCAGAGGCTAACATCAAGGTGCCGTATACAATGACCGGGGCTATACTATTGGGTAGAACATGGCGAAAAATAATTCTTGCATCGCTCGAGCCGATTGCTTTTTGGACTTCGATATATTCCATCTCTTTAATGTAGAGTACCGAGCTTCTGATAATCCTGGCCATCTGGGGGGTATAGACTATACCTATTGCTATCATGGCTTTATCCAATCCCTGACCCAGAACGGTTACAATGACAATAGCCAGTAACAAGGCAGGAAAGGCAAACATAATATCTACAATTCTCATAATAACTGCATCCACCCAACCGCCATAATAGCCAGCTGCCGTTCCGAAAGTTATACCTAAAACCATAGCAATTCCCACTGCTACAAAACCAGCAGTTAAACTGACTCTGGCACCAAAGAGAATTCGACTTAAAATACATCTTCCCAGGGCATCAGCCCCTAAGGGCATACCTTCCACTTTATCTTCGCTCCAGAATCCCGGTTTTAAAGCCTTGAAAAGTTCCGGAGGAGAAGGAGTAGGGTTATTGGGAGCAATATAATTAGCTAATAAGGCACATAAAATCAGTATGACAATAATTGCTAAGCCAAAGACTGCTGATTTATTATATTTAAGCCTTCTTACCAATTCATGGGTTTTAGTCTCTCTTGTTCTTTTCATTTTTTTCCTATCCGTAATGAATTCTTGGATCAATATAAAGATACAAAATATCGGTTATTAAATTCACGATTACAAACATTAAAGCAAAAAACAATACACACCCCTGTACTACAGGATAATCTCTCATAGTTACTCCGTTGACCACATATCTGCCTATTCCGGGCCAGGAAAAGACTGTTTCTGTCAAGATAGCTCCGGCAAGCAGTAAGCCAAAATTCAATCCGATTACGGTAATGACCGGAATCATAGCATTTCTTACCGCATGTTTATAGATGACCATTCTCTCTGATAATCCTTTAGCCCTTTCAGTTCTTATAAAATCCTGTCTTAATACTTCTAACATACTCGACCTGGTTACCCGGGCAATGGTAGCCATCGGAATAGTAGATAAAGCAATGGAAGGTAAAATTAAATAACGAAGTGAACTTATGAAAGCTGCGAAATTGCCGGTCATGAGACTATCCAGGAGGTAAAAACCGGTAATTCGTTGGAAAGAAATCATCATACTTATGCGCCCACTGATGGGAAGCCATCTCAACCAAACACCAAAAATCATCATTAACATAATTCCCAACCAGAAAACAGGCATTGATACGCCAAAAAGGGCAAGCCCCATAATACTATAATCAAAAATCGAATACTGCCTCGAAGCAGAGATAATCCCGGCAATACAACCTACAATGATAGCAAAAAACATGGATAACATTGTCAGTTCGATTGTATTGGGAAATCTTTCCAATATTTCCTTGGCTACGAATTCATTAGAGACGATGGAACGTCCCAAATCCCCATGTAAAACCTGTTTCAGCCAGATCCAATATTGTGTAGTGAGGGGTTTATTTAACCCGTATTTTTCTCTGATAGCACTGATAACCTGGGGAGAGGCATGTTGTCCGGCTATGGTTACTGCCGGGTCACCGGGAGCTAAACGAATCAAAGAAAAGGCGAGAATAGATACTCCTAATAGTACCGGGATTAACATGAATAATCTTTTGGTAATATACCACTTCATCTACTCATCCCTATCTTTTTTTTAATTATACTTATACTATTATACTTTTTAACCATTAAAATGCAATAAGATAAAAAAAGTGCCCTTGCAGGCACATTTTAATTTTACTCGGGGAAGGGGCAACTAAGCTACCCCTTCCCATTTAGGAAAATTCAAACTAAGAGAGTTTTTCTATTCTATTACTACCGGGTAGAAAAAATATCTACTAGTGGGATTAATTACAAAACCATTTACATTTGCTTTAAAGACCATATTTTGATTTGAATGAGCCAGATAAACCCAACCGGCATCTTCGTGAATCATTTCCTGAGCCTTCTTATAATAGGCTGCTCTCTTTTCTTCATCATAAGTGGCTAAAGCTGCGGAAAGCAATTCCTGGTTAGTATTATCCGTATAGAAGGCATAATTTCCAGCAGTACCAATAGAACAGGCATTCGCTCCGTATAATACATTCATAAAATTATCCGGATCTCCGTTATCCCCTGTCCACCCTAAAAGGCACATCTGGTGATTTCCTTCCATGGTTTCCTGTAGATAGGTTCCCCAATCAACCTGATAGAATTTTACAGTGATACCCACTGCCGCTAAATAGCTCTGAATCGCTTCCCCAATCTTGGGAGGATCGAACATATACGGCCGGGATACCGGCATGACATATAGAGTCACTTCAAAACCATCCGGGTAGCCGGCTTTAGCTAACAACTCTTTAGCTCTCGCAGGATCATAGGGATAATCTACTACATCATCATTGTACCCTAACATAAAGGGAGGCATTCCATTTTTAGCTTTAATGGCTGTCCCCATATAAAGATTATCCACTATCGATTGTTTATCAATGGCCAGATTAATTGCCTGTCTCACTTCCTTTTTAGTAAGGGGTTCAAAATATCCCGGAGTTTTAACCAAAGGCTCTGAATCAAGATCACGAACACCATTTTTATTTTCATCGATGTATCCATATCCCTCATTCATAGCCATATAACCGACATTCATTCCTGGTTCGGTTAAAAGTTTCAAATCTTTATTAGCCTTTATTCTGTCTAAGTCAGCTGGATTGGGATATTCTATTCCCTGTACTTCGCCCACTTCTAAAGCCATAAGTCTGGCTGAAGGGTCAGAAATAACTTTGAAGATTAATTTATCCAAACTGGCCCTTTCCCGCCAATAGTTTTCATTTGCTTCCAGGGTAATATGGTCATCTTTTACCCATTCGACAAACTTAAAAGGACCGGTTCCGCAGGGATTTTTAAAGGCATCTTCTTTATATTTTTCGGCATTGGTCGGGCTTACAATACAAACCGTAAACATGGCTAAACTGGTCATAATAGAGGCATTTGGTCTTTTTAAAACAAGTTTTACCGTAAAGTCATTAATCTTCTCCATTCTATCTATATCATAGAACATATATCCCCAATAGGGCCACTCACCATATTGATTGTAAGGATGGGCGGTATCGTACTGGCGGGCAAAAGAAAAGACCACTGCATCTGCATTAAAGTCTGTGCCATCATGGAATTTAACCCCTTCTCTTAAGTGGAAAACAATCTCTGTCCCATCTGCAGATGTCTCCCAGGAAGTAGCCAAGCAAGGTTTTATCAATGTAGAACCTGATTCAAATTCCACTAATCCCTCAAAAATGTTATCCATCCTCTGGATTGATTCTCCATCGGTTACGTCTGCAGGGTCTAATCCCGAGACATCACCGCTACTACCAAATACCAGAGTACCGCTTGCAGAAGAAGCTCCAACTACACTAAATACTAATCCTACTGTTAACAAAAGAATTAAAAACAATTTACTTTTCATATTTATTCTCCTTTATAATGCTTTTTAATTAACCTACTCAATTGATTATTGTAAATAATTTTCCTCCTTTTTTTCTTATTGTGTTATGGTTGCGAATTCGGATTTGATTAAAGATAAATGAATGGCTTAAAAAAAATAATTTACTTATTGTAAATATGGTAGAGGATTAACCGGTTTACCACTTAACCTTACTTCAAAATGAAGGTGGGTACCTGTAGCATTTCCAGTTCTTCCCATTTTAGCGATTACACTGCCTTTTTTGATACTCTGGCCTTCCTTCACTAAATTTACCGAGTTATGACCATATACCGTAGAATATCCACCATTATGGCTTAAGATAATTACATTACCGTATCCTCGCATATAACCAGCATAGGTTACTTTACCGCTCTCAGCAGCAACTATATTAGTCCCGGAAGCACCTCCGATATCTATGCCAGCATGGAAATCATTCCTTCCGCTTACAACTCTCATCCCATAAGAAGAAGTAATTCTTCCTCTTACCGGCCAGATAAAGTTATATATATTACTGCGGGTACCGGGTATATTGGGAATTCTCAATGCCTGCCCTGCAGAAATTCTGGAAGCATCAGTAATTCTATTGGCTGCGATAATAGCTTCTAATTTTACATTATATTCGCGCGAAATACTCCAAAGATTTTCTCCTTTTTTTACATAATAAATTATTTCCTCTGCTTCAGTGTCCTGGCTATATCCTTCTGCTTGGGCAATATCCATATTAGTTATCGGCAGCTTCAATTTTTGACCTATAGATAGCCGGGATATTTCCTTTAAATTATTGGTAGAAATAATGGTACTCATATTGACATCATATCTCTGGGATATGCTCCATAGATTATCCCCTTTTGCCACGGTATAATTTATAATGGTAGGTTCCTGTTTCTGATTAGAATTAGAAACTCCCCCCCCTATTGCTGGGATTTCTATTTTTTGACCAGGTGATAAAAGATCTTTATCCTTGAGGTTGTTTATATCAGTAATAACTGCTACTGAAACGCCGTATTTTCGAGAAATATTCCATAAATTATCACCTGCTTTAACTGTATAAATAGTCGGTTCTGCGTTTTCGGGCGGACTGATATTATTATTCATGTTACTATTCTTTTTATCAATAACTTGCTGGGTAATAATATTTGTTTCAGGGGCAGTACTTTTAGAAGAGGGAATTTCTATCTGCTGTCCAATGGAAATTAATTCTGAATTAGCTAGATTATTGGCGGTAATAATTTGATTTATAGAAAGATTACATTCTTGGGCAATTGACCATAAAGTCTCTCCTTTTTTTACCGTATGCAAGGTATAATCAGCGGCAGGTAGATTATCTTGAGGAATTTTAATTATCTGACCGATGGATAAAGTATCTTCATCTTCAACATTATTAATAGCTACGATTAATTTTAAGGGTGCATTGTATTCTTTAGAGAGGCTCCAGAGCGTATCACCATTCGTGACTTCATGTGTAATAAATTCATCATTATTATCAGCAAAAGAGTAAAAAGCAATAGAAAAGATAAACAATAAAAGTAGAGTTAAAAATATAATGGAATTTTTCTTATCTCTATTATGTTTTTGCGCTACATGCATCATCTATCCTCCTGTGTTCATAAATTGATAACCAAAAATGAAGTAAAAAATAAATAATTAAGAATTTTCCTCAGGCAACTTAGCAGCTATTTCTTATTTTTCTCAGGTTTCTTTTCTAAAAAACTATCAATAACCTCCTTTTTGAAAGGCCAGATTCTTCCAATTTTAACCGCTGGAATCTTTTTGGTTTTTCCCATTGATAGACAGTAAAAGGTTTTACCTGTAAGCATTTCGCTACTTGTTTTGCAGTTAAATATTCTTCCACCTCCTAAACCTTCCTTGATTTATGCTGATTTTTCTATATTATATTATTGTTTTTTACTAACTTTGTCAATTTTTTTTATATCGACTAAATAATTGGCCAATTGGCTAATTAATTTTTCACCTTCCGCTTTTATCCTTTTCTTTATGCAGCATATCTCCTATCTCCCGGGCAACCCGATAAGGCTTAGTCAAAATTCTGATGGGCATAGACTTTAGAAAATGAGATAGATCTTTTTTTATCTCCTCAGTTATTCGTTGAGGCTTGGTTAACACTCTATCTATAAAATCCGCAGTGTAAGTTTCTAATAATTTTTCCCGGTTAATTCTAATTTCGTTTCCGCAAATACTACACTTAATATCTTCTAAATATTCACCTTTATAGGTAATGGCATGATTGGTTTCTTTGTTACAGTGAAGACAAAAAAGTTGAGCTTTTACTTTACTCGTCATTTGTTCTTAAGTTCGCCGTATCGAACTTCTACCTCCTTTTTTTAGTTCAACAAAACCATTTCATCTACCCTTCGCTTAAAACCTGCGCCAATCTTTTGTACATCTGGTAAGATTTCATTACTTTTTTTATATGCTCTCTGGTCTCAGAATAGGGAATATTTTCCACAAAATTATCCAGGTCAGATCTATCATATTGCTCTAACCATTTACTGG
Organism: Atribacterota bacterium; assembly: GCA_038203565.1. Lineage (GTDB taxonomy): Bacteria > Atribacterota > Phoenicimicrobiia > Phoenicimicrobiales > Phoenicimicrobiaceae > Sediminicultor. The sequence goes on along the minus strand of JBBRDV010000012.1, from coordinate 9,036 downwards.
TTGTGCCTGGGCCGGCATTATAACCCGAAATTATTAAAATAGGGTCATTTAAAAATCTTTCTTTTAGATAACCGATATACCAGCAACCCAAATTAATGTTATTCTCGGGGTCAAAGAGCATTTCACCATTGAAATCTTCAAAATTTAACTTTTGGGCAATCCATTCTCCGGTAGAAAAGATTATCTGCATCAATCCTCGAGCTCCAGCCACAGATTCATTCCAAGCATTAAATCGACTCTCCTCTCTTATCATAGCCAGGGCGAGTAAGGGGTCTATTTCATATTTTAAGGCATATTCTCTAATCATATCTTCAAAATAAGCCGGGTAAAGGTGTTCCCATAATTCAAGGGGTAATTCCTCTAATTGATGATTATCTTCTAAATAATTAAAAATTATTTCTGTATAATTTAAAGAATCGTAATAATCCTTATTCTTTTTATAAATATCACTTAGCTTAAATAATAAAAAGAGGTTTCCGGAATAGTAATTTAAGCTTCCCTTTAATTCAACTATTGCCTCTTTATAAAAACTAATCTCTTCAAATAATTCTGCTTTAAGTAATGACAGCTGACCTTTCCCCTCAATTTTATCATACTTTTTAAAAAATTCCTCTAAATCTATAAAATCTTCTGTCTCAGAGACAAAAGCAGGCCAAATAAAGCTAATATCGCTTCTCTGTTCTGTAATTCTTTCAGTATAATAACTCAAAGGATATTCCCGAATAAGTTTTTCGTAGACAATTTTTGACTCTTCATCTGAACCTATACTTTCTAAAATTTTTCCTCTCCAGTATAAGGCATCATCCCCCAAATTACTTTGAGAAAATCTATCTGATAATTCTCGGTAGTAATCTAACGCCTGAGAATCAGCATTATTGTTGTTATAGTATCGAGCTAAATCCCATAGAGCAGTTTTTGATTCATCGCTATCAGGATATTTACTGATCAATTCTTTCCATAGAGAAATCCCCTTCTCTGTTTCTTTCAACTGAAAATAAGATTCTACCAGACGCAGATAAGCTTGTCGGGCATAATAGCTTTCAGGATATTGTTCAATAATTTTTTCATACCTATCTATCGCCAAATAACGCTCACCCAAAGTACGCAGAGAGTTGCCGCCAAGATAATTTGCTTTAATAACAATTTCTCCAGAGGGGAATTTTAGGATAATCTCCTCACACTGATCAAAGGCTTCCTTATATTCCTTTTTGTAATATAAAGACCTTGCCTTTTTATAATAAATTTCTGCAATATCGGAGGCCTGGGGAAAGGTTTCAATGATTTCGCCATATAAATCCTCGGCTAAACTATACTGCCGATATTTAAATAAAATATCGGCACATTTTACCATTATAGGGTAAGGAACCTGTATATCTTTTATATCTTCTTGAATCTTATTAAAATATCTAACCAATAACTCTTCTGGTTCTGAATTCCTTTCAAGTTTATAACCTTCATCCAATATCTCATATAAACAGTTAAGAGAATCAATATATTTTTTTTCTTGCCAGTATATCTCAGAAAGCTCAAGCAAAACCTTTCCTTTAAGCTGGTCATCCTGTGAATCTTTTAAGATATTTTTATAATAAATTAGAGCAGAATTTATATCTTTTAATTCGCGATAATTTTGAGCTATCTGGTAATTGGCTTCTGAAATAATCAGATTTTGAGGGAAATTCTCTATCATTCGTTTATAAGCAGCTATAGATTCGTGATTTTCACCTTTAAATCTATAGGTTTCAGCCAGAAAAAAGAGGGAATAATCAGTCAAAATAGGGTCATCTATTACTAAGTTTTTATAAACTTCTATCGCACTATCCCAATCTTCAATTTTTCTATAACAGTCCCCTAATATGAGTTGGGATTTAATATAAAAAGGTAAATTTAGGGTGGGATATTTTGCCTTTAGCAATTTGGAAATGGCTTGCTGGTAATTGCTCTGTTGGTATAATTCCAATCCCACCTTATAGTTTTCTATGTCTTCTTTTAGTTTAATATTTGAAGGTTGTTCTTCTACTACTTTGGAAAGCTTTAATATCTTCAGCTGCTGGGCTTCAAGTTCAGTCAATTCATTATTACTGGCCAAAGCAATATCTGCTCCCATTAAACTGATGGTTAAAATTATTATTAAAAAAAATATCATTGCAGTTTTCATTTTATCCGCTTATCCGCCCTTATTTTCATTTTAATTTTTATACAGATATTCGACAAACATGATTTTTATAATGTGAATATCGCTCAAGTATTTGACCTTTATATATTAGTATTCTACATTACTTTACAAAATCCTCTTTTTTATGTGTAATTTTTGTCGATTATTTATTTATTTTCATTACTTTATCTTAAATCAAGCACATTAAAGCGCAGCACGCTGTAATGCTACAAATTGTAGATGTATTCTATTATTCTGTTTTCAAAAGTTTTGGGGTCATTCTCATCTTCTATAAATATAAAATTATTTTCCATAAGACAAAAAACTACCCATCTCATATTTTTGGTCTGTAATAAGCCAGCCAGTGCTGAAGCCGAGGATAAAGTGCCAGTCTTGCCCCATACCTGAAAAGGTTGACGTTCTTTTAAAGTCCCTTTTTCTTTGGTACTGGCAAAATAATCCAGTATCTTAAAGTCGTATTTCTGGTAAAGGTAAGTAATTGCTTTAACCAGATGGGCAGGGGTCGTAAGATTATATTCAGACAGACCACAGCCGTCCACTAGAATGTAATCTTTTCCCCATTCTAAACCCAGAGCTGTACCAATAACTTCTTCTAAAGAGGCAATAGCCCGAGCAATAGTAGATGCCTCTCCAGAATTATTCTTCTGAGCCAGAGTACGAAAAATATTTTCAGCACTTTGATTATCGCTCTTTTTCATCATATAAACCAGTATTTTATCCAGAGTATCAGAATAATAAATATACTTTACTTTTAGATCCTCTGGGGTTTTTCCAATCCGAATATTCCCTTTTATCTTGACTCCTTTTTTAGATAGTTCTTGAGAAAAAATATTTCCCCAAAGAAAAGGCATAGTATCAAGATAAGAATTCTGTTTTTCCTTGACTTTATATCCCGTTACAGTTAATGCTCCGATCAGGGGATTTTTATCATCCCACATCCATCCCCTTCCTAAAAACTCTTCGGGCAAGAACTTTGAATTATCCAATACAATATCTCCAGAGATATGCCTGATACTAAACTTTTGCACCAGATCATCTGCTATCTTTCTGATTACTTCCGGGGGCTGAGTGGGGTCTCCGCTGCCTACTATATACAGGTCTCCGTTTATCTCTCCGGGAACAGTGCTGGAAAAGTAAAAGGAAGTCTGATAAACATACTCCTCACCTAAGATTCCTAGAGCGGAAAGCAGGGTAAATATTTTAGTAAGAGATGCCGGGGTGAAAAGTTTATCTTCATTATGAGAAAATAGTACTTCCTGAGTGTTTAAGTCTTTTATCAGAACTCCCGAAAATCCCGGGAACTGATTTATCACTTCCCGGATATCTGTACTGGCACCGGCTATACAAATTAAAAGAGAAGTGAATATCAGTATGGAGAAAAAAATGGTGAAAATCTTATATCTTAACTTCAAACTCTTTTCCTTTCTAATTTTTTTAATACTTGGCCTTTCCTATAGGGACACGGCTTGTCGTGTCCTCCGCTACTACGGTTGGTAAAGCTCGATTAATACCTTATACATAGATATATTTTGGTTACATTTTATCTTTTTATTGGGATAATTGGTTCTATATGGATGGTAGTATCAATATCCATTTCATTTTTTATCTCTTTTTCCAACTTTTCTGCTATTTTGTGAGCTTCTTCTAATTTCATATCTGCAGGCAATCTTATATGAAAGGTTAATTCTTTGCTATCTCCATATATATGAGAATGTAAATGGTGTAAGCTAACATCGTGAGAAATACTCCGAGTTACAATTTTTTTAATATCTGCTTTAAAAGTCTCATTCGGTTCTTCTCCAATTAAAGTACTTATTGATTCTTTTAAAATTATATAAGTAGTATAAAATATCATTAAAGATACTAAGATACCCATTATACTATCTATCCACCAGAAATAATCTCCTACAAAGATCCCTACCAAAATCATCATAGAGACTATTGCATCACTTCTATGATGCCAACCATCTGCTTTAAGTGATTGGGAATTAATTTTTTTCCCGAGCCGAAAAGAATATTGAGCTAATCCTTCTTTTACTATTACTGAAATAGTAAACATTATAATTGCAAGCATCTCGAAAGAGGCGGATTGTTGATTTCTAAATCTATGAATTGATGCAAATAAGAAATTAATACCTACAACAAGTAGCAAAGTTCCTATGATAATAGAACTAATCACCTCTGCTCTACCATGACCAAAGGGGTGTTTCTTATCAGCTGGCTTGGATGACACTTTGAAACCTATAATAACCACCAGGGAAGTAAGGGTGTCCGAGAGAGTGTGCCAGGCATCGGCAATTATGGCTATAGAAAAAGTCCTAATTCCTACCCAGTATTTTAAGCCAAAAAGAATAGTATTCATAATAACAGATACGGTACCTTCTAAATATCCAATATATGTTTTATATTTTTGAGTTATTGGTTTACTAGAATTAATTTTCATTTTTCTTTTTTATATCCACTCGATAACATATTCTTTTAAATGTTTAGTTTGATTCAATTGTATTAGACAATATCCTCTGCCTTCTTTATAAGAAAGAAGACTGTAAGAAGCAGTATCTAAATGAATCCTCCAAAAATAGGGTGAGGCGATATTCAGGCAGGCAGCTATAAGAGGCTTGAGCACTGCCCGGTGAGAAACTACGGCTAAAGTCTCTCCTTTATGCTTGGAAACCAAGTTATCCAGACAGGTCTTAGCCCTCTTCTGTACCTCATAAAGAGTCTCCATATCCTCTACTTGAAGTTTCTCGGGATTACCCACCCAGAGTTTCCATTCCTCAGGATATTGTTCTTCAATTTCTTTCTTATAATGTCCTTCCCAGCTCCCTAATTCGATATTGTTAAATCGCTCTTCTATCTTAACTTCCACCCTACATTGTCGGCTAATCGCCTCTGCCGTCTGCCTGGCTCGAGACAGGGGGCTGGTATAAATATGTTTAAGAGGAAAATTTTTCAATTCCCGAGCTAAATCTTGGGCTTGAATAAGCCCTCTTTTATTTAAAGGGAAGTCTGTCCTCCCTCTAAACATCCCCCTAATATTCCCTTCACATTCTCCATGTCTTACCAGAATTATTAGTGTATCTTTAAAATCCTTAAACATACTTGTCTCCTGTCCTAACAAAATATAAAGAAAAGAATTTTGGTATCAATGTGAACATGAAAATCAATCTCTTTAATCCCGGCCTCTAAAACTAATTTTTTTAATTTATCTAGCAAATTCTTTCCTGGTTTCGCCCTTAAATCTGTGAAATAAACTTTTGCTCTATCCACCATATTTACCCGTCCTTTCCAATAATTAAAAATAAGTTTTTTATCATTTTAATCAATTAAAACTATTAAAGCAAATTATTTTTTTGATAAAAAGTTAATCTTCAAATAAATTATTTTGTATCAAAGAACAAAGCCCTGTTTTACTGGTTAAATCACTTTGTTGATATCCAACAGGCTCCTTTTTGTGCGCTTTCTACACATAGGTTATATTCTGAAAAATATTAAAAAATCCTCTTTTATTAAAAGTAAAATACTAATATTTTTTAAAACATCCGGAAGAAAAATAAATATTTTTTTGATAAAAGTAAAATAATATACTAAAATTTAGGCAATTAAAATAAAAAGGAACTCTGATGAATAAATATAAAGAAAATGCTAAAGGTATTATTATAAATATAAAACCTGGTGCCTCAAAAGAAGGCCCGGGATGGAGAAGTATTGTCTATTTCAAAGGCCGTAACTTCTGCTGTCCCTGGTGTGGCAGCCCGGAAAGCATACCCTTCGGAAAGACCGAATTAACCTACGAAGATGGCTCTAAAGAAATTATTGGTAAGGAAGTTACCGTAGAAGAATTTATTCAAGAAATCTTACCTTACCAAAGATTTTCCAAAGACAATCTTCCCTATGGAGTAACTCTTTCTGGAGGAGAACCACCGCCCAATGGAATTTCTATTTTGAACTTCTTAAAGGTCTTAAATATTTTAATTTTTCTACTGCAGTTGAAACCAACGGTTCATCTCCTCAGTTTATTAAATCCCTCCCCTATCTGGATTTAATTTTCTGTGATATAAAACATATAAATCCACAAAGACACCAGAAATTGGTGGGGAAAGATAATAGACAAATATTGTATAACATCAAAAAAACCTATGAGGTTGGAAAAGATTTATGGATAGAAATTCCTGTTATCCCGGGACATAATGATTCAGAAGAGAATTTTCAAGAAATTGCCAATTTTCTTTCTCCTATGAAAGACGGACTCAAGGTAGAACTGTTAAAGTATGGAAGACAAGGGATCTATAAATGGAAAGCATTAGGAAAAGACTATCCTTTGTTACATCTTATGCCTCCTTCTAATCGAAAGATGACAGCCTTAGCTAAGATAATAAAAAGCAAAGGGATTAAAGTAAATATTTCTTAAAAAGAAACTGACCCCGGATCTAAGCGAGGGATAATGTCCTTTTTTAAAATATCGGGAGATAATTTTCGGGCATCACCATATTGGCCGTGAATTCTTACTATAACCGGATAAGGATACTTCTCGGGGTGTTCAGCTACATCTAATAATTGTTCAGAAGAAAATACATTAAAATAAACATAACCCAATCCTTGCCCTTTACCTTCAGCAGAATAATTAAAAATAGCGCTGATAATATCCTTAAGGTATTGGGCTTTTTGTTTTAAATTCATTCCTTTAATATTTTCCGGGTTAATACTCATCGCTGCTGCCGAACCACCGGTCATAATTTCATAATTTAATTTTGATTGAGAAAGAATTCTGGTTAAAAGACCATTGGTAGCCATCCCCGGAGAAGGATCAAGACCAAAGCTTAAATCTTCCCGCACTTTTCTTCCGTCAGGCGTAGCTGCGGTCCAGTATCCATAAAGTAGATTAGTACTGGGACTGCTCCAATCAGCAGCAAAATTCTTACCGAAGGGATTTTTTTGCCGATTAATTTTTTCACTAACTATCTTTACTAATTCTACTGCTTCTTTATCAGCATAAAGAATATTATTCCCAAATTTGGGAACTTTTTGGATAATATTTCGCAATTCTTCAAATCCTTCAAAATTTCTCTTCAGGGCAGCAATCAAATCACTCAGGGAAAATATTATTTTAGAATCAGAATCGAAGAGATATTTGATCACAGCCAAGGAATCAGCAGGGGCCCCTAAGCCATGAATCAAGCAGCCAGAAGCATTATATTTTGTCCCCAGACCGCTATTGCAATCTCTCATATCGATTCCAGTCTCTCCTCCACCCATAAAAGCAGAAGCAAAAGGAACCGGTAATAAAGAAAGGGCCTCAGTACATTTATTGGCTGCCTGCACCATCTTCTCAATAAAAAAATTCAGATAGCGATAATAAATTTTTTTTGTTTCCGTAAAAGAATTAAAGGGATTCTCTTTCAACCCCAATTCTTCATAAGAAGGACCTAACTTTTCTCCGGTAATTAATGAATACCCATCATTTAAAGAAATTTCTAAAACTTTAGCCAGATTCAACCAGCTATTGGTGGTGTTCCCGGTCTCTTTGCCTTTAATTAAGGGTTCCTGACAACCGGCAAGAGCATAATCTTTTAATTCCTCTTCGGCAATACCTTTCTCCTTTAAGGCAGAAAATACTGCTATATCATTAAGAAAAGAAGGCGAACTATGTCCAAAATTAAACATAAATTTTGATATTGCCCGATAAAATTTAAACGGTGTATGAGAATGCATCCTAACTAAAAAATTCGGCTGAGGTCGATTGGACTGGTGATAAGCCTCTAATATAATATAAGTCATATCATTGGATAAATCATTACCTTTAACCTCTGAGCCGCCTACCATAATATTCTGAGAAATAGCCCAATCTCTATCTCCCACTTCAAAAAAGGCCAAAAAATGGCGTATCAATTGCACTGCTAATTTTTTAGAAATCTTACTTCTCTTATAATAGGGCTGCATTATCCTATCCAAATTCCCCACGGAAAAGGCGTAAGGATTAGGAAGTTGTTCCAAATTCATCACCTGCCAGAGCAAAATATAAGATTGTAAGGCTTCATATAAATTTTCTGCACCTTGACCAGGGATTTTATGACAGGTCTTTTCTATTAATTGTAATTCTTTCTTCCTTGTCGGGTCCTTTTCCTGTTCAGACTTTTGCCAGGCCAATTTACTATAACGGTCAGCTAAAATTATAGCCGATTGTAAAGTCTTTATCATACTGTCAAAATAATCGCTCTTATCCGGAAGTTTTTTTTATTTTGTTTTAATTCTATAATTATATTTTCTAATCCTTTTTCCAGAACCTCCTCAAAACCAGGAATGGTATGACCAGTAACCCTTTCCACAAAATATACTGCTTCTTTAGTTTGGTTTCCAGTGTCTTTATATATATCTCTTATCTTTATTACAGAGGGGTGCCTGCTCCAGAATATTCGGTTATTCTCAATCATTTGCTCGGTTATTTCAATATCAGAAATTTTCTCACCTGCTTTTACATCATCATAGAAAGCCATCTCATCATTATACCCCTGGAAACTTTCTATCCGAAAAGCAGGGTTAATTAAGGCATAACTTGCTGAAAAAGCATCTTCTTCTGTTCCAGCAAAAATCTCTCCTGGTTCGATGAAAATCGGCAGCTGTTCACAGACTGATTCAAGTAAAATGGCTTGAGTAACGGCAGGAAATATTTAGCACCAATTTCTAATAATTTCCTTCGCTGAATATCTTTGGCTAATACCCAACCGATAAGATTTTGTTTTTCCGTATTCCTCTTTATGATTAAATCTAAATATTCTTTTAATCTTTCGATATCTAAAACCTCTTTTAACACCATTCTATACTACCTTCTCTTTTAATCTCTTAAAATCTTCTTTTAAATCTTG
>JBBRDV010000011.1:0-31238 GCA_038203565.1 Atribacterota bacterium | reverse complement strand
ATTAATAAAAAAAATAGAGTTAAAAGAAGGGATAGTTGAAATAGATGTTGACCTGCCGGAAAATCATCAATTTGTCAATTCAATCAAGGAAGAGATAAAGGAAAAGATTGAGTTTTTGCATGATATTAAAAAAGTATTGATTAGTTTTAGCGGGTAGATAACAGAGACAATATTAAGGGATAATCTTTAATATTAGGATATCTTTTTGTTATACTAACTTTAGTATAATTTTATTTTTACAAATTTTATAAAAAAAGAGGTGTTGTTATGATGAAAAAAATAACTGTTATTTTTATTATAGTTTTAATTTCTATGTGTCTTCTTGGCTGCACTAATAACCAGGACAGCAAAGAAGAAGCGAAAAAAGGGCCTGTTACCATTGCTACCTTTATCGATACTGAAGGTGCTGTCTTGGGGAAGATGATGGTCATTTTGCTGAAACAGGAAGGCTTTGAAGTGATAGATAAAACGGAGTTTGGCACACCGGATATACTCAGAAAAGCCCTGATGGCAGGGGAAGTTGATCTGGTATTGGATTACACCGGTTCAGGCCAGTATTATCATGATACAGAAGATACCGAGGTCTGGTCTGATGCCCAAAAGGGATACCTCTTGACCAAAAAACTGGACGAAGAGGTCAATCAGCTGATCTGGCTGGAGCCTGCGAATGTCAATAATACCGAAGCCCTGGCAATAAAAAAGGAATTTTCCGAAGCCAATAATATCAAAAATATGGAAGATTTGGCAAGATATGCCAATGAAGGGGGAGAGGTAAAGTTGATTACCTCCACTGCCTTTGCCGAAAATATCAAGGGACTGCGCGGTTTTGAACAGGCCTACGGATTTCAGCTTAGCGCTGACCAGCTTATCATCCTTGCCTCGGGAAATACGACCGAAATGTTGAAAGCGTTGGAGGAAGGGACCAATGGAGTGAATATATCTTTGGTCTACGGTACAGACGGCGCCTTGGATAAAATGGACCTTGTGGTATTGGATGACCCCAAAAGCATTCCCCCTGTCTATCTTCCGGCTCCGGTTTTAAAGGGTTCTTTGTATGAAAAATATCCGGAAATTGAAGAGGCGCTGAAAAGATTATTCGAAAATCTAAATATAGAAGATTTACGGGAACTGAATGCAAAAGTCGCTTATAATGGGCTGGATGCCGAAAAAGTAGCCAGAGAATATCTTGAGGAAAATGAAATGATCATCAAATAAGGATATCACCATGGAAAAACCGGGGAATAAAGTTGCTGTCTTGGGGGCATTGATCATTGCTCTTTCTTTACTTTTTTTTAGTTTTGCCCAATACAGACCGAATAGAGTGCTGAGCGGAACCAATGTATATGCCAGAGGACTTTTTGGAAATGGTTTTTTGCTATTATTGGTTCTCTCGATTTTGACCCTTGTTTTCGCCATAGCGAATAATAAACAGCATCAATTGATGATTGGTTTTTTTTCGTTTTTCATGGCTGGATCGGCATTATATCTATTGGGGACAGCCTTAGAAAAAGATGTTTTTAATCAAATACCAAACGGTAGGGTCTCCTTAGGCGGAGGTTTCTATCTTTTTTTTCTTGGTATCTACATGGTTATCACCGGCAGTTTTAAGGGATATGAGAAGGCTATACTGCAGAGAAGATTGTTTTACTTGGCCATTTTCTTAGTGATCTTTATTTTTCTACTTAGCGGCCACTTGAATCAGCTTTCCATCATGAAAGAGTTTTTTAATAGAAGCAGCACCTTTTTCCGGCAAATAAGCAGACATTTTTCCCTCTCGTTTTTTTCTGTTATCATCGCTATTTTGGCCGGTATTCCTATCGGTGTATTGATCCATAAAAGCAGAAGAAGAAATAATCCCATCCTTTTTTTGGTTAATTTGGGACAGACCATACCTACTCTATCTTTGCTTGGACTGATCATGGTGCCTCTGACCTTTTTAGGTGAAAGAAGCCAGTGGCTGAGAAATATAGGGATAAGAGGGGTAGGGTTTACTCCCGCTTTTATTATTCTAATTATTTATGCCTTGTTTCCCATTATTCACAATACCATGGCAGGGCTGAGAATGATTGACCAGAACTTATTGGAAATCGCAAGCGCAATGGGCATGAAAGCCAATCAATCTTTCTGGAAGGTCCAATTGCCGCTTTCTTTGCCGGTTATTTTAGGAGGAATCAGAATAGCAATGACACAATCCATCGGTAATACCATTCTTGCCGGGCTTATCGGAGGCGGAGGACTGGGAAGTATTATTTTTTTAGGCTTAGCCCAGGCATCGCCGGATCTAATATTATTGGGGGTTATTCCGTTGGTTGCAATGGCTTTTTTACTGGATTTGATGGTCTCATTTTTTATCTTTTTCTATAGAAAAAAATATTTAGGAATGACCCTATGATTAAGCTGGTTAAGGTAACCAAAAAATATCAGGATATCACTGCTTTAAGGAATTTTAGTCTGGAAATCCCCAAAGGAGTCCTTTTGGTATTACTCGGACCGTCTGGTTGCGGCAAATCAACGGTGATCAAACTGATTAATACGCTTATCAAGCCTACCTCAGGTGAAATATTTGTCAATAACCAAAACATCAGAGAAATGAATCTGACCAATCTTAGAAGAGGTATGGGCTATGCCATCCAAAGTACCGGGCTTTTTCCCCATTATAATGTTTATGAAAATATAGCAGTGGTACCCCGGCTGCTTAAATGGAATAAAGCCGATATCGACCACAGGGTTGACTATCTTCTTGATCTGGTGAGCTTGAACCGGAATTATAAAAAGAAGCTTCCTTCTGAACTTTCAGGAGGAGAAGGACAAAGAGTCGGTGTGGCCAGGGCGCTTGCCGCTGATCCGCCCATACTGCTTATGGATGAGCCCTTTGGCTCACTGGATCCCCAGAATCGGGAGAGGCTTCAAAGAGAGTTTGACAAAATCCAGAAACAGCTGAAAAAAACCGTTTTATTTGTTACCCATGATGTAGAGGAAGCCATCAGACTGGCAGATAAAATAGCCGTAATGAAGCCGGGAGAACTTGTATCTTTGGGAAGCCCATCGGATTTTATAGCCGAAGATGAACAGGAATATATCAAAGATTTTCTGGGAACAGACTATGCGCTGAAACTTTTGTCCAGGTTTATAGTGGAGGAAGTGATGAGCCAAGAGAATAGTGAGGGGAAGGAACCCACTAAGGTTTTTCGAATAACAAAGAAAAGCACTGTTTCAACTGCGCTTTCAGTCATGATTTCAAAAGGTGTTAAATCTTTGGAAGTTACCAATGGAGAAGAAAAGAGGATTGGTTTTATTACTTTTGAGGATATTTTGATGGGAATTTTTACCGGAGAAAAAAAATGAAAAAGAGAAACAAGCCTTTTTTAACAGTTACCATCCTGCTATTTATTCTTTTTCTTGTCAGTATTTTCAAATTTGATATCATTGAGAAGCTTCTTGTTTTGGCTATCAAACCGAAGAATTTTTTTGTAGCCAGAGAAAGTCTTTTTGAACTTGCCAAAGTGCATATTTCTATCGTGGCTGTATCCAGCTTTTTGTCTGTCATCATTGCAGTGACCATTGCTGTTCTTACCAGGTTTCCTTTTATGGATGAGTTTGAGGGGTTTTTATTGGGAGTAGCAACATTCGGGCAGACCATCCCGACAGTTGCTATACTCGCCCTTTTGGTTCCTTTCCTTGGATACGGTTTTAAACCAGCTCTTTTTGCTTTATTTATTTATGGTATCCTGCCTGTGTTAAGGAACACCATCGAGGGATTTAATGCGACATCTGAGGGGGTAAGGGAATCTGCAAAGTCAATGGGTATGAACAGGCTTCAAATCATTACTAAAGTGGAATTACCACTTGCTTTTCCCGCTATTTTAGCAGGGATTCGAATATCCCTGATATTAAACATAAGTGTAGCAACCATAGGAGCTGCAGTAGGGCTTAGTGGTTTTGGTACCCTGATCGTCAATGGGCTTAGAAGTGATGATATGATTATGATCCTCAAGGGAGCCATTCCGGTATCTCTACTTGCCCTGACTGTGGAAAGCCTTTTTATGAGCATGGAAAAACGATTCCGCTTAACCTAGACCGGTTTATATAACTATAGAAGTATTTCATTCCCTGGCTTAGTAGATATGCAAAAATGGTAGGGGAGTGATTTTTTTTTCCAAACGGCCTGCGATCCAACCCATTGCCATCATGGTGAGAACTTTTCTACATCTGTTTTAGACATTCTATCCTTTTACTCCCCGGCCTGTATTGAAATATTGCACTAAATCGCTGAATAACAAAGATCCTGTTTTGGCCTAAATATATTAAATATAAACAATTTGTTAAAAAAGTTAGTTAAAAAAGTTTTGACATTATGATACTGATTTATTATAATAAAAAAAAGGAGGTGAGCATTAGATAAAAAATGAAACAAGGAAGTGGAAAGTACTTAGCTAGGAAGGGAAAGCCCACCAATTCAAAATTTTTGAAAATTAAGGAGGATTTTGAAATGAAATTAAGTAAATATGTGTGGATGTTAATCTTAGCGATGTTTATCTTTGGTTTCAGTTTTGCAAGTTTAGCAGCATACACGAATGTAGTCCCTGAAGACGCACTAAAGATGCTTCTGGAAAATCCGGACGTGGTTGTCATTGATGTATCACCTGCATATGCTAATGGTCATTTACCTAGAACCGTCAACTACCCATTGGGGGATGCATTGGATAAGGCTGTAACTATGCTGGATCTCACCGGAACTTACCTGGTCTACTGCCAGGTCACCCAGAATGCCATTACCGGTGCCCAAAAACTGGTGGATGCCGGATTTGATAAAGTCTACTTGCTGGAAGGTAATTACAATGGTTGGGTAGAGGAAGGTTATCCTGTAGAGAAATAAGTTAATATGAATTATTTATATTATAAAGACAGGCTAGTTCTGTTCAGGAACTAGCCTGTCTTTATAATTACCCCGTATTGCACTTATGTTATTTAGGCCACTGCGATACATAACGATTGACTTTATTTCGTTTTTTGATTGATTAATTAAAATATCCTACTTTATTTTTTAAATTATCTAACTACTCCACTAAAATTTTTATTCCCTTTACCCTTGAGATGCTTTTTATTTTTGTAAGTCTTATTTGATTCTTACGGTCCTTTTTATTGTTCGGGAGACCAGAAGGTGTATATTATATGGAACTGAGTTTTTTCGATGGCTTTCTTTGCGACCTCAGGCGGCTCAACTCAGGGAAAGATCTTTAAAAAAGTGAGAAGTCTTTTGGATCAAGAACCCGTCTCTCTAATGGAGATATGTACAAGAGAGCTTAAGGATGATTCAATTTATAAGGTTAAGCCATTTTATTTTAAGGTCAGCCTTAAAATTTTGTCATCACCTTTCTGCGGCGTACCTCGTCCGTCGTAATTATTGGTTAATACATACAAGGCATTATCCGGTCCTACCACTGCATCCCGCAATCGGCCGTAAGTACCATCATATATGTCGTTGGCAAACAGACGGTCAATATTAACTACCTGATATGATACACCCGAGGATTCAATATCGATACGCAGGAGGGTCTCACTGCGCAGAGTGGCAACGTACAATCTATTATTCCAAAAGGTCATACCGGAGGGCGGGGTAGCCTGAGGCCACATGATGATCGGAGCAAGGTAGGGGTCAACATGTGCATCGCCGAGTACCAGAGGCCAGCCGTAGTTACCGCCTTTTTTGATTACATTTATGGTATCTTTACCTTGCAGGCCAAATTCACCTGATGGTCCGTGGCTAGAGGAAAAAAGAGCTCCGGTTTGGGGATGCCATGCCAACCCTTGAGGATTACGGAGTCCCAACGAATATACCGGGGAACCTGCAAAGGGATTATCCTCCGGAATATCCCCATCGGGAGTGTAACGAAGTATCTTACCGCCAAGAATATCTTTATTCTGGGCTATCTCTGATTGCCATGTATCACCGGTACAGATGTAGAGCATTCCATCCGGCCCAAAGGCAATACGTCCTCCGTTATGCACCCGGGAAGCTGGAATATTTTTTACAATGATCCGGTCAAATTCCATGGTGGTACCGGTGTCACGGTAACGGGCGACCCGGTTGTTTAAAGCCCCTTGGTCCTGATAAGTATACATGACATAGAGATATTTGGTGTCTGGATAATCAGGGTGCTTGGCCAACCCCAGCAAACCACCTTCTCCGATAGATCTAACCTCAGTAATGACTTTATATGGATTCTCCTGTAATATACCATTTTCAATTAACCGTATCCGACCAGCTCGTTCGGTAACCAGTGCTTTATTTTCGGAAAGAAAAATCAATTCCCAGGGAATACGAAGGTTTTCCACCCAGGTTTGGATGTTATATTCGGCCGGTTCAGGTATAAAATGATCTTCCACTTTCTGAGGCGGATCCCCAACTATCGGGTTATTAAACTCTGGTAGGTTGCCACTAGCAGCGACATGCGTAGTCAATAAAAATATGATTGATAATATACTAATCATAAATAAACCGAGTTTTAAATTATTCATTTGGTCCATTTCTTCCACCCCCATTTAATGTGATAAAAAAAGCTTCTTTTTGCTTTATAAAAGAAAAAGGACTGTGAACCATGAAGTTCAATGAAAACTTGCGTATTAGCTACTGATATTCGCTGAAGAAGTAATCAGCATCAGTCTTGGCCAGTTTGCTAGTCTCCGGGTCCGCAGTTACGTTGGATAATGCCTGCAAAGCTCTGGCGGTAGCTAACTCATCACCTTTGTGCGCTTTCAGCGCGTTGGCTCGTCTTACTTTAGCTGGTTCATCTTTGTGCCAGTTCATTTCCACTTTATGCTGGTACCACTTTTTACTTTCCGGCGTTTTGCCGGGTTTCCCCTTATCTTGGGTGTAGTAGGAGGTGCCCTTTACCACGGTGCCGTCTTTGCGTACATAAGATTTACGGGTTACCTTGATTTTAGCCATTTTTTTCTATTCTCCTTTGCCGATGCTGTTTTTTATAGCAATAGTGCTATTATTTTAGCGAAGGCTTTGAGTATTGCGGTTAGCCGCCGCTTTAATCCTCGCAATAAGCTATAGAGGTATCAGGGTCAGGGTCAATGAGTAAATTATTCTTCAATAATAAAAGTTATCCTCATTTGAATTCGATATTCGGTAATTTCCCCTTTTTCATCGAGTAGAACTTCCTGATTTCCGATCCATGCACCTTTAACATTGGTTAGAGTTTTCATAGCGCGAGCAATTCCTTTTTTCATGGCATCATCGAAGCTGATTGTAGAAGAAGATTTAATTTCAATTATTTTTGAAATAGACATTGGTGCCTCCTTTAATTTATAAATTTAATAAAATAAAGTAGCTGACTCTAGATAAAAAATCTTATCTAATCATCGTTTTGTTTTTCCAAAATCTTATTTAATTATATCATTCTTTCCAAAACTGTCAAGTGTCTGCTTGAGTCTGTCATTTACAAATCAAAAGTGCACTATTTTCTTGATGATTTACATTTCAAAAGTGCACTAACAAAAGAAATAAAAAAGATGTAATCGGAGCATATTCAGAACACGGCGGCAGGCCCTTATACGGATAAATTGTCGGTCTCCGAATAACTGGTGTTTTTGGGTAATCGTCTTTTTCCCGTCAGCTAAAGCCATAAAACAGGGGACGGTTCTCTGTTTGACAAAATCCCACTGTTATTATAGACTATCACTGGGGTGGTTTCTATGCCGAGAGTAGCCAGAATAAAAAGCACGAGCAAAATCTACCGTATCATGATAAGAGGCATCAATCAACAGAACCTCTTTGCAGATGATGAAGATTATGAAAAATTCATGGGGATATCTTAAAAAATACCGCAAAAAGGTTGAATATGAAATATATGCCTATTGCTTAATGGGTAATCATATCCACTTATTAATAAAGGAAGGAAAAGAAACACTTTCAAATATCATGAAGAGAATAGGAACGAGTTATGTATCGTAGTTACCAGGAGTACGCCACCAAACCAAAGAGGGTCACTGTTAATTTTACGCTTAAAATATTCGACAAAGATAAGGGATAAAGCTATTGAAAGATTTAATAATGAATTGAATAACGATCAATGTCTTGACTACCTAAAAAAAGGAAAGCCCTATCCGATAAATGAGATAAGGCGGTTAGTGTCAAATAAATATCATATAGTAGAATTATCCACACTTCACAATGAGACATCGAAAACCCAAACTGAGGATTTAAAATGTCTTAAGGAACTGGATGGAAGCTCATTAAGACAGTTGTCCAGATTGACAGGATTTACTGTAAATCATGTTTTTAAAGCTTAAAACAAAGAATCGTCCCCTGTTCTTTGTTCTATCTATTGGACTCAAACATTTACTTTACAAAAAAAGATTTATTTGTTATAGTAAACACATAAAATTGAATATGTATTTCTAGGGGAGCTCTTTTGCTGAGAGAAAGCAAGCCTTTTTGCTTTGACCCTTGAACCTGATCTAGGTAATTCTAGCGTAGGAAAGCAAAATTATTTTACGGTAATTCATAAAGCCATTATCTGTTCAGGGTAGTGGTTTTTTATTTATTAATTAGAATTGATTTAAAGGAGGAAGAAAATGCCTAATATAACGGTAAGTTTTCAAATTTTGCCTGTAATAAAAGAAGAAAGAATCTATAAAATGGTGGATAAGGTTATAAAATTCATCGCCGAAAGCGGAGTAAAATATGAAGTAGGTGCTTTTGAGACTACTATGGAAGGTGATTGGGACCAATTAATGGCAATTATAAAGGAATCTCAACAAATATGCGTAAAAGAAGGAGTTCCGAGAATAGTATCTATCGTGAAAATTGATTATAAACCGGAAGGTGTTACCATCGATGAAAAGGTTAAAAAATATAGGAAGTAGTTTAATCCCAGTTGCATTTTTTAGCATCATTATCTTACTTTGGCAATACATAGTAGACAGAGGAATGATAGCCCGATATATCTTGCCCTCTCCTTCTGATATCATTATCACTACTTTCAGGATACTTCCGGATTTAAAGACTCATATCTTTACCACTTTGGAAGAAGCCCTTGTGGGGTTTTTTATTGCTATAATCCTGGCCGTTATCCTGGCGGTTTTAATGGATAGTTTTAATTTACTTAGAAGGGCTTTTTATCCTCTGTTCATTGTCTCCCAAACCATTCCTATTATTGTATTGGTGCCTTTGCTGGTGATGTGGTTTGGATTTGGTCAGCTTCCCAAGATCATCGTGGTCATCCTGGTCTGCTTTTTCCCTATAGTAGTCAATTTATTGGAAGGATTGGGATCGATCGATAGGGATATGCTTAATTTATTTAAATTAATGAACGCTAATTATTTTCAAATATTTAGATTTGCTAAATTTCCTGCTTCCCTGGGTAATTTTTTTTCTGGACTAAAAATTGCTGCAACTTACAGCATTATGGGGGCTGTGATAGGAGAATGGATGGGAGGGAAAGATGGTTTAGGGGTATATATGACCAGGGTAAGACAGTCTTTTGCCCTGGATAAAGTATTTTCGGTTATTATCATTATTATTTTATTGAGTCTGCTGCTTTTTAAAAGTCTGGAGCTGATCCAGTATCTGGTAATGCCTTGGACGAGGGAAAATAAATAAAAGGATTTTAAAAAATGGAGGAAAAAATGTTTAAAAAAATTTTTTTAATTTTAATGTTAAGTCTATTTTTGTTGATCTACTTATCGGCAAATATTTTTGCAGAGGGTAGTGAAACTGAGAAAACACTTAAGAAAATTACCGTTTTGCTTGACTGGATACCTAACACCAATCATACCGGTTTATATGTAGCCAAAGAAAATGGGTATTATGCAGAGCAAGGGTTTTCCGTTGATATTATTCAACCTTCCGAAGGAGGCAGTGCAGCTTTGATTGCTGCCGGCCAGGGTGAATTTGGGGTTAGCTATCAGGAACAGGTGACCTATGCCAGGACCACCAAAGAGCCTTTGCCGATTAAGGCCATTGCTGCCATTATCCAGCATAATACTTCCGGATTCGCTTCTCCGGTTGAGAAAGATATCAAAAGTCCTAAAGATTTTGAAGGAAAGAAATACGGAGGCTGGGGTTCGCCTATGGAGACTGCAATGATCCAGGCATTGATGCAGAATGACGGAGGAGATTTCAGTAAAACCGAAATTATCAATATCGGAGCTATTGATTTTTTTACCAGTGTCAGGGAACATGTGGATTATACCTGGATATATTTTGGTTGGGATGGGGTGGCCGCTCAATTAAAAAACTTTCCGATCAATTTTATCCTGCTTCAAGACTATGACCCTAGTCTTGACTTTTACACTCCGGTCCTTATTGCCAGTGAAGATTTGTTGCATAATGAGCCTGAATTAGTTAAAAGTTTTCTAAAAGCAACCACCCTGGGCTATGAATTATGTATTGAAAATCCCCAGGAAGCAGCAGAAGCATTATTAAAGAATGCACCTGAGATCGATAGAGAAATAGCCATTGCCAGTCAGAAATATTTATCTTCTCAATTTCAGGCCGATGCAGCCAGATGGGGAGAGATGAAAGAAGAAGTTTGGGAAAATTATGCTAACTGGATGTATGAGAGAAAATTATTGGAACAGGAATTAGAGGTAAAGGCAGCATTTACTAATGAATACTTACCCGAAAAACAATAAAATAAAATTAGAAATTATTCATTTTAAACAAAATTATGAAAATATGCCTATTATAGACGATATTTCTTTAAAATTGAGAGAAAATGAATTTGTTACCCTGATCGGACCCAGTGGTTGCGGTAAAAGTACCATCTTTAACATGATCTCAGGTTTGGTAAGAATTGACATCGGACAGGTATTTATCGAGGGAAAAGACTCTACCGGAGAAACGGGCAAAGTAAGCTACATGTTCCAGAAAGACCTTTTGCTGCCCTGGAAGAAGATCATTGATAATGCTGCTTTGCCCTTAAGGATAAGAGGTTATAGCAAAAAAGATTCCCGCCAACGGGTAGGAAAGTATTTTAAATTATTTGGTCTGGAAGGTTTTGAATCTAAATATCCCCATCAGCTCTCCGGGGGAATGCAGCAGAGAGCTGCCCTCATGAGGACTTATATGAGCTCTAAAGATATTATTCTTTTAGATGAGCCCTTTGGAGGGCTTGATGCCATCACTAGATTTAAAATGCAGAATTGGCTTTTGGAGATTTTAGGCCAGTTAAAAGTATCCATCTTATTTATTACTCATGATATCGAAGAAGCCATCTTCCTGTCAGATCGGATCTATGTTTTGTCTAATCGACCAGCCAAAATAAAAAAAGAAATCATCGTCACCCTTCCTAAACCCCGAGACCGGGAGATTATTACCTCTGCAGAATTCAATGAAATCGAAAGAGACATTTTAAGTTTATTATAATTCTTTGCTATAAGGAGATTTAACAGTGGCAGTATTTGATAAGGTATCCAATATTTATGATGATTGGTATAGCACCAGGTTGGGAAAACACGTGGATTTGGTGGAAAGTGAATGTGCTTTCCGTCTCTTTAAAATAAAAAAAGGGATGAAGGTTTTGGATGTCGGATGTGGAACAGGGAATTTCAGCCTGAAACTGGCAAAAAAAGGCTGTCAGGTTACCGGTATTGACCTTTCCGATCAAATGCTCAACCTGGCTAGAGAAAAAACGAAAAAAGAAAATCTCCATATCGATTACTATCCTATGAATGTATATGATTTGCAGTTTCCGGATCAATATTTTGATGCCGTCTTTTCCATGGCCACTTTTGAATTTGTAAAAGATCTAGAAAAAGCGATGATGGAAATGTTTCGGGTGTGCAAAGACCAGGGCCAAATCCTGATCGGGACAATCAGCCGAGACAGTCAATGGGGTGAATTGTATACCTCGGAAGAATTTCAAAAAAATACCGTCTTTAAAGCTGCTCAACTGATGAGTTTGGAAGATTTTAAGAAAATAAAAAAAGATAAAATAATGAGTATCAGTGAATGCCTCTATATACCCCCTGATCTAAAAGAAGAAGAAATCAGTATGGCCAAAGAAGAAGAATTATCTAAAACTGAAAGACCCGGATATTTTTGTATTTTGTGGGTAAAATAATCACTGAAACGGAGAGGGCATGAATAAGAAGAATCAAACCAAAACCTATATTCAGATCAGTATTATTGGTCATGGCGAAGATTGGGATTTCTCCAAGATAAGAGATTACTGCCAAAGTTCTGATTATATTATTGCTGCTGATAACGGTCTTTCTGTTTTGGATGAGCTAAATATTACCCCTGATCTGATCATTGGAGATCTGGATAGTATACCGGAAAACATATTAGCAAAATATAAAAATATTCCTTTGGAAAGATATGTTAAGGAGAAAGATTTAACCGATTCGGAAATCAGTTTACAAAAAGCGATCTCACTGAAACCAAAAAAAATATTCTTACTGGCTATGACCGGCAGTTATTTTGATCACAGCCTAGCCAATATCATCAATCTTTGTAGAAATTACCAACCAAATATTGGAATCGAAGTCATTACTGGTAATGCCGTTATATTTCCTATCACTTTTAAAAAAGAATTTTCCGGGTTAAGTGGCAGGAGATTCTCTCTGTTTCCCTTGGGAAAAGTATCCGGAATATCTGTGACTGGCGCAAAATATCCTCTAAAAAATCCGGACTTTTCACCCACCGATTACAGTATTAGTAATGTTATCGAAGCTAATTGTTTTTCCATTGAAATTAAGAAGGGTTATCTATTATTTATCTTATATGATAAAGGATACTGCTAAATATAAATTCCCCAAGCCATTTTTCTAATTTGTATTATATCGATAATTTTCACCTTCCCGTTTGAATATTTTCCGCTATAAATTATCTTATAAAAAGAGGTGAATAAAATGAAAACTAAGAAAAAAAGAGTTCCTTAGAGAAGCCTGGATTTATCAAAATCCTCAAACTTTAAAGTCAATTCGTCAGGGTTTAGCTGAAGCAAAAGAAGAAAAGACCGAAAAGGTAGAAAATTTGGAAGAATTTCTGGAAGATTTATGAAATTCAATCTTAATTTTACTCCTATTGCTAAAAAGGCGCTGAAAAATCTAAAATAAAATTCAGGAAATCTATGGTTATCAGCCGGCGCAGAAGTGGCTGAAAGACCGCAAGGGGCATACTTTAAGAAAGATTAATTAACTCCTTTTAATTTATATATATTTCGTATTTTTTGGATAATTTGGTTCCAACTGGAAAACATGAGTAAATTAAGACATTACCAACCTTTAAGCATTCTGCTGAATGGCTTTTTTATTTTTTTCAGATATTTTTATAGAACAGAAGGTTTTTTGAATAACCTTGTAGTATATAATTAATAATATATTTAATATTTATTAAAATGGCTGAAGTAAAAAAAAGGGTGATATTGAATAGGAGATAAAAATCCAAAAAATAACTAAATAAAAATAATCAAATCGTTATTTAGTAAAGAATAAAAGATGTTAAACAAGAAAGACAACACTTTGAACTAATTAAATGTTTAGTTTCATTGCTTGGTTATGCCGAAGGATGGGTCAAAAATGATGAATTTAGACTCGGAAAAGAATACTGATAAGATACAGGAAATAAAGAATCATGAAATGAGGTGGAAAGTGATGGATAAAAAGTTACAGGCTCAATGTATTTGTCCCACGTGCCCTTCTTATGTGAATTGTAGTGACCTGCTGGCTTATTGTATTTCAGGGTTTGGTATCAGCAAATGTATCAAGTATGAGAGAGGCTGTATTTGCCCGGGTTGCCCGGTTTATGAAAAGATGGGATTTGATCGGAATTATTTTTGTTTGCGTTAGATCAAAGGTTACGGTGAGTAACCGAAGGAGGAAAAATCATGAAGTATCACAGTGAAAAAGATGTACTTGTCGTCGGAAGTGGAGCTGCTGCCTTTTCAGCAGCGATAACGGCAAAAAAACAAGGTGTCGATGTAATTATGCTGGAAAAGGCGTCTCCCATTGGAGGAACCACACTACGTTCTACGTTCGGGAGGCGGATATTGGATTCCAAACAATAAGTTTCAACGGGAAAAAGGGATCAAGGATGTTAAAGAAGATGCCTTACGCTATATGGTGCGGTATTCTTATCCTCAACTCTACAATCCTGAAGCACCCAGGTTGGGACTTCCGGAAAACGAATTTGCTTTGATTGACACCTACTATGATAGAGCCTCTGAGATGGTTGAGTTTCTTGAAGCTTGCGGAGCGTTACAAAGTATACAGGAAATCAACTGGACAGGAAAACCTCAGGTGGACTATATGGATCATCTGCCAGAAAATAAAGGAGTTCGTGGCCGTGTCTTGTATTCAAAGGATCGGGAAGGTAAGATGTCTTATGGAGGGGAATTAATCCGTCAATTGAAATCATGGACTAAAGACAATGGAATTACAATACTGACAAATCATCAAGTAGTACATATTTTATCCAACAATCAAGGAGAGGTGGTTGGACTAGAAGTTCTTGCCAACGGTCAGGACTTATTGAATTTTCGAGCACGCAAAGCTGTAATTTTTGGTAGTGGCGGCTATGCCCGTAATCCTGAACTCATGCTTCATTTCCAACGGGGACCACACTTTGTCGGTTGTGCCGTAGCGACTAATACGGGAGATTTCATTAAAATGGCAGGTAAAGTGGGAGCAAAATTGGGTAATACGGCTGGTGCCTTCCGGGCAGAAATTATCTTAGAACAAGCTTTGAGCGATCCCTACGGGTTACACGATGTCTTTTATATTCCTGGAGACAGTGTTATTGAGGTTAATCGGTACGGACATCGAATTATGGATGAGAAGCGGAACTATAATGACCGGACGATGACTCATTTTGTCTGGGATCCTCAACGAGCGGAATGGACGAATATGCTGGTATTTATGATTTTTGACCAGCGGACGACCTCGCTATGGCAGGGTTTTCCCCCTTTTCCGGTTCAGGGGACTCCGCCAATTATATTATTTCAGCAAGTTCATGGGATGAATTGAGCGATGGCATAGCTTTACGGCTGAAAGAATTGTCTTCTCATACCGGAGGATTTAACCTCGATCCTGATTTTCGGGAAAATTTGAAACAGACAGTGACTCGGTTCAACGAGTTTGCCAAATCCGGTAAAGATAAAGACTTCAGCCGGGGTGATTTCAACTAGGATCGGGAGTGGACCACCTTCCCGCCAACAGTTCCTGGTACAGAATGGCCGCCGGCTGGTAGTGTGAACTATACCATGTTCCCTCTCAGCGGTGAGGGGCCATACTATGCGATCATTCTGGGTGCCGGAACCCTGGATACCAATGGAGGTCCCATCATCAACTCTAAATCCCAGGTCATGAATGTGGATGATAAACCGATCCCCGGACTTTATGGAGCTGGAAACTGTATCGCTTCTCCGACTGCAAACGCTTATTGGGGAGGAGGCAGTACCATTGGTCCGGCTATGACCTTTGGTTATATTGCTGGTTTGAATGTGATTAGAGAACCTGAGAAAGAGATCTAATACTCCGTTTAAGGGTGTAGATAGTAGAGCTAGATAAATTATAGTCCTCTGGTATTTTACTAAAGAGCTTTTTTATTTTTTAGAATTATTTTCTAGAGAAAGAGGATTATTAATCTAAAAAGCTGAATATAATTATAAAGCTTCTTTATTATTACTAAGGTTCATATATAAAATTAAAAGGAGATGATAACAATGCCTGAATTTGGAAATCCATTTTCTGGTCTTAAGAAAGACCGTAAGCTTACAAAAGAAGAGTTAATTCGTGCAATAAGGTTTATGGTTGCAGCAGAGTACGAAGCTATTCAGCTTTATATGCAGCTTGCTAAATCAACTGATAACAAATTAGCACAAGAGGTGTTGAAGGACATTGCAAATGAAGAACTTGTTCATGCCGGAGAATTTCTTAGGCTTTTAAAAGAACTTGCCCCAGATGAAGAAAAGTTTTATAAAGAAGGCGCTAAAGAGGTAGAAGACGAAATAAATAAAAAAAAGTAAAAGAAATTAAAAATGAAACGCGTATTTAACTGGCAGAGGTTTTATTCGATCTTTTCTTAATAAGTTTTTCTGCGCCCTGTATTTTATTTACTAGTGTCATGTCAGTATGATAATATTGGGTAATAAACTTGACTTACTTCCTGACTTATGCCATATTCAGTAATAAAAGATACAAGTCAGGAGGAGAGTCATGAAAAAATATATTGTACGTTTGTCACAACAAGAGAGCCAAACGCTAAAGCGATTTATATCATCAGGCAAAAGATCTGCTCAGTTATTTATACGGGCAAGAATTTTGTTAAAAGCAGAGCAGGGAAAAGATGGACCTGGATGGTCAGATGAAAAAATTAGCCAGGCACTTGATGTAACAGTACAAACAGTTGAAAGGGTTAGAAAGCAATTGGTCCAGGAAGGTTTTGATGCAGTATTAAAGCGGCAACAATATATCCAAAAAATTTCTCGCAAAAGGCTTGATGGCGATGCCGAAGCACATCTTATTGCCCTTTCCTGTAGCGAACCGCCTAAAGGGAGAAGTGGTTGGTCGCTTCGCCTGCTGGCTGACAGGATGGTTGAGCTGGATTATGTAGAAAGTGTATCCTATGAGACTGTCAGGCAGACTTTAAAAAAAACGAAATTAAACCATGGTTAAAAGAGATGTGGTGTATACCACCTAAGGCTAATGCTTCCTTTGTATGTGCAATGGAGGATGTTCTAACAATTTACAAGAGAGAGGTTAACCCGGATATGCCTTTGTTATGTATGGACGAGACAAGCAAGCAGCTGACAAAAGAAACGCGTTTGGCAATATCAGCTAAACCAGGAAGGCCATCTCGTTATGATTATGAATATGAACGCAATGGTGTATGCAGCCTGTTTATGTTCTACGAACCATTTGGTGGTAAAAGATTGGTATCTGTTACAGACAGACGCACAAAAGTTGACTGGGCAGTACAGGTAAAAGAGCTTCTGGATGTTCATTATCCTGATGCTCAAAAGGTCATTTTGGTAATGGATAATCTTAATACACATACCGGTGCTTCACTGTATGAGGCATTTGAGCCGCAGGAAGCCAGACGGCTACTTGACAGGCTTGAAATACATTATACTCCAAAACACGGCAGTTGGCTAAAATATAGCAGAGATTGAGCTAAGGATTCTAAATGGTCAGTGTCTAAACCGTAGAATACCTGATAAGGGGATATTATCAAGTGAAGTTGCTGCATGGCAAGAGAAGCGGAATTCTGATCAAGCCAAAGTTGACTGGCAGTTTACTGCTGAAGATGCAAGGATAAAGCTTAAGAGACTTTACCCCATATTGTTAACTTGACATAACACTAGATTGATTTATTTTTTAGAAAAAGTGGTGCACTTTTCGGCTGAAATATGGTGTACTTTTCATTTGCTATTTACAGAAAGAATGGCTATAGTGCTCCCTTTGACCGGATACTACTTGATAAGGGCTTTACTCTCTATAATATCGATAACTTAAAATTAAAAAGATTCCGGGAGGCCTTTGCCGGTGAATGGAGAGATGACGGAAGAGATGCTCTTATGCTCTCCAAGATGTTAAAGTTAAAGAAGCATATAAACAGTAAAAGGGAAAAAGTATTCATTGAAATAGAAAGACCCTCTCCGGTCACCGAGAGCCTGAAAATACTCTCCCGCCACCAGCAGACGCTGATTGACGAAAAAGTTAGACTTACTAACAGATTAAGCAAGAAATTACTGGAAGTATGTCCCCAGGTATTAGAATTGGGTAAACTGAAGAATAAAAGGATCATAGCTACCTTAGCCAAATATCCTGATTTTTCTAAATATAAAAGAATGACTCTAAAATCATTACTGAAGATAAAAGGAATAGGGAAAGGACAAGTTCCTTTCTTACTTAAAAGGTTAAACAATATAGAATATGTGGGTCTAACCGATATATATAAAACAATCACCTTATCTTATGCCAAACGTATTTTAGAGCTACAGGAAGAGATTAAGGATATAGATAAAAAGCTAGATAAAATAGGAGAAAAGAATAAGTCAGTTAAACGCTTAAAGACGATTCCCGGAGTGGCTACTAAACTGGCAAGCAGGTTTATCGGAGAGATCGGAGATATCAGGCGCTTCCCTTCCGAAAAACAATTGGCCGTTTACTGTGGTATTGCCTGTGTAAACAATGACTCAGGAAAGGTAACAAAAGCCAAAGTAGTACATAAAGCCAATAAAATATGTAAGCAGACTTTAATTATCACGGCCGGATGCAGTATCCGTTTTATCCCCCAGTGCAAATTCTATTACTTAAAAAAACGGGCAGAAGGGAAAAGTCATAATCATAACCTTCGCTGCCTGGCCCGGCAATTAATTAAAGTCATCTATAAGATGTTAACTGAAGATAGAGATTATATTGTTAGAAAAGTGTTAAAGAAAGTGGCATAAAAAAAGAGATATTTTTAAATAAATTAGATGAAATGCTCATAAAATATGCGATGACTTGCCATGCTTATTGTCTTATGGATAATCATTATCATCTATTCATTAAAACAACAAAACCTAACCTGTCTCAAGGTATCCATTATCTTAATAGCGCATATGCCAATTGGTTTCGCAATAAACATCAAATCACCGGTCCTCTTTTTCAAGGCCGTTTCAAATCTATTTTAATTGATGCCGACAATTATGCTCTGATGCTCTCTGCTTATATTCATCTAAATCCCATACGGGCGGGTATAGGCAGACAGCTAGAAGATTATCCATGGAGCAGTTATTTGGATTACCTTAATTTAAGAAAATCTAGTATAACGGAACCTTCTTTTGTACTCAATCTTATTGACAATAATACTTTAAAAGCAATCAAGAAATACCGAAATTATCTTATCGAATATCAGGATATGAAAGACCCTATGAAAGAATCCTACTACCGTATCGCTCTTGGTAGTACTACATTCATTGAAAAGATAAAAGAAAAAATAGACCAAGAAGGTCGAAGGAGAGAAATTCCTTCTACCCGCTACTTATCTAAATATGATGTGGATACGATTATTCTCAAAATGACTCAAGTATTACATCTTGAAAAAAAAGCCATCTTTGATAAAAAAAGAGGAAACCTGCATCGTCCTTTAGCCATCTATCTTATTAAACGCTTTACCCCACTTTCCTTATCTGAAATAGGTAAAATTTTCAAGATGGATTATTCGGCTGTTTCCCAGGCTGCTAAAAGATTTGAACAAAAATGTGAAGTGAATCAAGAGATAAAAGAGGTTATGCAAAAGGTGGTAACAGCTTTAAAAGAAGAATGAATGTCAAATGTTGAGACCTGACCCCTTTACTGCCTTTTATCTTTCATGGATAGAAGCGTTGCATTAACTTCAGCTCCTAGCACTATAACTATACTGCTCATATAGAGCCATACTAAAAATATTATAACTCCTCCAAGACTTCCATATGTATTAGAATAGTTCCCAAAATTACTAACATAAAACGAGAATGCTATTGATAATACAAGCCAAAATATGCTTGCAAATACTGCACCTGGCATACTTTCCGAGAATTTAATGTTTATACCTTTTTTTATGGAAGGGGAAAATTTATAAAGTACAGTAAATGAAAGAATCATAAATATTAGCGGAATTAACAATTTTAATATTTTCCATATTGCAACAGTTGCCCATGAGTAAGAAACAAACATGGCATTAAATATAACTTCTCCAAATATTAGTACGCTAAATGTAACTATAAGAATGAAAAATAGAGCAATTGTAAAAAGTATAGAAAGGCCTTTCAATTTTATATATGGTCTCGATTCGACTAAATTAAGAGCCTTATTCACAGCCTTTATAAGCGCCATAATTCCATTTGAAGAGGCCCAAATACTACCAATTGCACCAAATGATAAAAGCCCTATACTTCCATCTTTTATAATATTGTTTATTAACTCATAAAATAATTTTTTTGAATCCTCTGGTAAAGGAGCAAGGAGTTGTTGGAGTATGTCTGCATCAGCAAGTGGAGTGAATTGAAGTATACTTAAAAAGAGTATAATAAATGGGAAGATAGCTAATATTAGATAATAAGCCAACTGTGCTCCTATTTCTGTAACACCATCATCTTGAAATCTATATATTAATTGTTCGATAAATATAAACCACTTCTTATTTTCATGTTTTTCTCTAAGTTTATCGAGTATCTTTTCCATTATAACCTCCTGTATCTAATATGATTCTTATAAATTTTGTTGGCTCTATAATTTCTTCATCTATTTTACCTACTTTTCATTATAATCGGATATATTTTACCACATCCGAATCACTTCGGAAAGATTTCGTTAAAAAAAATTGCACAAAAGGATTGGAATGTGGTGGCGAAAAAGGTAGAATTATTTAAGTAATGATCTAGTTAATAATCAAGTGAATGGAGGGTATAAATGAATTGTTCATGTTTTAAGCGCCTGCCGAACCATATTGGCATTATCCCTGACGGGAACAGAAGATGGGCGGTCAGCAACGGATATGAAAAACAGGATGGATATCATTACGGTATAGACCCAGGCTTTGAGCTTTACAATATGTGTATAGAGTTAGGTATCAAAGAAATGACATTCTATGGCTTTACCGTGGACAACACAAAGCGGCCCGCGGTTCAGACACGGGCATTTCAAAAGGCCTGCGTCGATGCCGTCAGTGGGCTGGCAAACAGAGACGCCGATTTGCTAATTTGCGGGGATACGAATTCGCCGCTTTTCCCGCAGGAACTGGTGCAATATACGAAAAGGATTAAATTCGGCGAGGGCCTGATGAAAATAAATTTTCTCGTCAACTACGGCTGGAAGTGGGATCTTTGCTATTCATTGAAAAATGGCGGTTTCAAACAGGATGACCTCCTAAAAAATATCGCATCATCAGATATCTCGAGAATCGATTTGATTATCCGGTGGGGAGGACGCCGAAGATTGAGCGGTTTTCTGCCGGTTCAATCGATTTACGCTGATTTTTATGTTCTCGATGAAATGTGGCCGGACTTTAAGCCCGAACAGTTTTACAGAGCTTTGGAATGGTATCAGGCCCAAGATGTTACCTTGGGCGGTTAAGGTGATAAAAATGAACAACATAAAAGAGCAACAATCTCACGAAGAGCATAATAATGGAAAAGAACCCATTTATATGTATTTTATTGGTTTAGCATTGGCAATTATCGCATTATTATTGAGCGAAAAATATCTGTTACTACAAAATAGTTTGTTTTCAATTGCTACAATTACAGCAGGCTATCATGTCATTGTTGTTGAAGGATTAAGAGAGACTATTGGGCACACTAAAAATAAAAAGAAGTTTTCACCTAATTCTCATATTCTAATGGGATTAGCTGCAATTGGGGCTTCCGTAATAGGAAATTATTGGGAAGGAACGTTATTGATTCTGATTTTTTCTGGAGCCAATTTTCTTGAAGATTTCGCTGAAGGCAAAAGCAAAAGAGAAATTACTAAGTTGATTGAAATGAATCCAACAACAGCTAGACTAATCATGCCTGATGGAAAGACTAAAATCGTTGATGTCAATGATCTAAAAGTTGGGGATCAATTACAAGTGTTAAATGGTGATCAAGTACCTATTGACGGAATAATTTTATCTGGTAGCACTTCCATTAACGAATCTGCTATTAATGGTGAAAGTATTCCTAAAGAAAAGTCGAAAGGAGAGACAGTTTTTGGAAGTACAATAAATGGAACAGGTAGTTTTTCGATGAAAGTAACGAAAGAAAATAAAGATACTGTGTTCTCAAAAATTTTACAATTAGTGAATCAAAATCAAGAAAATCAAACAAAAGCGGCTAGTATTATCCAAAAGTTTGAACCTAAATACGTTTCTTTTGTTTTGGTTGCAATCCCACTTGTTATTTTACTTACGTTCTTTTTGTTTGATTGGACATGGTCACAAAGTATTTATAGAGGGTTAGTTCTTTTAGTTACAGCCTCTCCTTGTGCCTTGGCCGCTAGCACCATTTCCGTAACACTGTCTGCAACCTCTAATCTTGCAAAAAAAGAGTCCTTTCAAAAGGAAGTACGTATCTCTCACAATTAGCAGATATAGACGCCATTGCCTTTGATAAAACAGGGACTCTTACTCGTGGAAAACCGGAAGTCACCAATTACTATTTTACTGATTCTGTAAATGTTGAAAATGTCATTGATATTATAGTGGCTCTTGAAAAAGAATCTAATCACCCTCTAGCCAATGCTATTTTGGAAAAGATTGAAACTAGAGGTAAGTTAGACATAGAAGTGACAAATCAAATCTGGAAAGGTCTAGCAGGTGATCATAAAGGAAAAAATTATCGTATAGGGAAACCTACTTCTTTTGAAGCTGTCTCTGATAAATATATACGCTTAAATAAGGAATGGGCTTCAGAAGGAAAGACAGTTGTATACATAGCAGAAGATGAAAAAGTGATTGGTCTGATAGCACTAATGGATATCCCTAGCGAATATGCGCGAAAGCAACCATTGATTACTTTAAAAAACATGGTATCCACACCACTTTGATTACTGGGGATTCTGAAATGACAGGACAAGCCGTCGGCAAACAATTAGGAATAGATGAAGTAATTGCGAATGTCATGCCGCAAGATAAATCGAATATTATCAATGAACAAAAAGAAAAATATGGTGTGACCGCCATGGTGGGAGATGGTGTAAATGATGCACCTGCTCTCGTTAAGGCAGATGTCGGGATTGCTATGGGAGATGGTACTGATGTTGCAGTAGATGTATCTGATCTAGTTTTAATGCGGAATGATTTATCTAAATTAGTAAATTCACATGATATTTCTTCAAAAATGAAACGTGTTATTTGGTAAAACATTATTTTTTCAATGGTAGTTGTAGTCTTTTTAATTGTGGTTAATTTATTAGGATTAGCGGATATAATAATTAGTGTACTTGTTCATGAAGGAAGTACATTAGTCGTTATACTAAATGGTCTTAGATTGTTAAGGACTAACTAAACAACGCTTAAATGAAGGTTACGATTTTTATTATATCTATATAAATTCTTTTATAAGTCTATCGATAGCGGCAGGATCTGTTTTCTTGTCGATAAGAATCTCGCTGCCTTTTAGTACTTCGTTCTTCTCGTTAAATGTGTGTTTAGACTCTTTATAAATTACGCCGATGGGTATTTTATCACCGAATTCCAAAAAGAAAGGGGTCAACCTGTTGAGACTTTACCCCTTTAAACAAGGGTATTGAAGTCACCTTACATATGACTTTTTTCTTTATTATTTTAAACCCAGTTTTTCTTCACAATTTTCTCCCGAGGTATTATTCCTTGACTAAAAAAAGTCTATCGAAAAACTATTTAACAATTTTCCTATCCCAATGTCTATGCTTTGATATCTCTCTTGCAATATTTTCTACTCCTTTTTTATCCAAAACTCCAGGTTCTTTTACTTTCCAATCTTCTAACCAGTTTGCTGAAGCTCCGAGTGGAGCAATTGTTTTAAAATGGCTAAAAGCATCGTTTAAAAAGTCGGTACACTTTTTCTTAAACATAGGATCGGGATCTTTGCCTGATAGCACAACTAACCCATCATAGAGTACAGAGTCAGGAGTGTCTATCTGAAAGTCTATTTTAAGTTTTTTACCATCTGAGATTTTTGGCATGGCTGTCTCGGAGGCGCAGCCTTCTTTTTTTAATAAATCCATAATATTTTTTGCTTCATCTTCAAAAGAATCATCAGAAAGAAGGATAAGGACCTTTCTTCCTTTAGCAGTAAACTTAGTGTTCATTTGGCTTAACGCTTCTGAAATATATTTTGGTTTCTTAACCTCAACGTTTGGTACTGTAAGGTTTAGCTTTTTGGCTACATACTCTGCTAATTCTTTGTCTATATTCGCTATCATATCGACCGTGTTTTGCCTTACCTGTTCAGTTTCACATTTATTTAACTCAAAGGAAATAGCATCTTTAATATGCTGCTTTTCAACTTCGCTCATGGAATTATAGAACATGATAGCTTGTGAAAAATGATCATCAAAGCTTTCGCTTCTTTGTCTTATCTTAAATCCTTCTACCTTCTCTGCATAATGTCTGTAGTCATGTTTATCGGTTGATTCATGTGGATCATTATCTTTTAAAAAGTTCTTATGGTAACTTACTTTTCCAGGATTAATCGCCATCCTGTGCATTCCTTCTCTTTGATTATTGTGCACTGGAGCGATTGGTTTATTTATTGGAATTTCATTAAAGTTTGGTCCTCCAAGCCTTGATATCTGCGTATCAAGATAAGAAAACAATCTAGTTTGAAGAAGAGGATCATTTGTAAAGTCTATTCCAGGGATAATATGTCCAGGATGAAATGCTACTTGTTCCGTTTCTGTAAAAAAATTATCTGGATTTCTATTAAGTTGCATCTTTCCAATCATAGTGACTGGGACCATTTCTTCCGGGATAAGTTTCGTAGCGTCAAGAAGATCTATTCCATATTTCAATTCGTCTTCTTCAGGAATAATCTGAACTCCGACTTCCCACTCCGGAAATTCTCCCTTGTCTATTGCTTCCCAGAGATCTTTTCTGTGAAAATCAGGGTTTTTTCCGGAAATCTTTTGGGCTTCATCCCATACTAGAGAATGTACTCCAAGAAGAGGCTTAAAGTGATATTTAACAAAATGAGATTTTCCTTCTTTATTTATCCATCTAAAGGTATGAACTCCAAACCCTTCCATCATAGAAAGAGATCTTGGTATCCCTCTGTCTGACATGACCCACATAAGCATGTGTGCGGTTTCATGATTTTGAGATATAAAGTCCCAAAAGGTATCATGAGCAGAAGAGGCTTGAGGCATATCATGATGAGGTTCCATCTTCGTTGCATGAATAAAGTCAGGGAACTTCATACCGTCTTGAATGAAAAACACTGGCATATTGTTCCCGGCTATATCGTAGTTCCCTTCTTCTGTATAGAACTTCATAGCAAACCCTCTTACATCTCTAACCGTATCAGCTGATCCTTTGTTTCCTGCAACTTGAGAAAATCTCATAAAAAATGGCGTCTCTTTTCCTTCTTCGGAAAACAATATAGCTTTTGTAAACATACTCATATTCTTTGTAGCAGTAAATGTTCCATGAGCACCATGACCCCTTGCATGAACGATTCTTTCAGGAATTCTCTCATGGTCGAAATGCATCATTTTCTCTCTAAAATGAAAATCTTCCAGTAACGTAGGTCCTCTTTTTCCAGCAGTTAGAGACTCTTCATCTTCAGTTATTTTCATTCCTGTATTTGTAGTTAGAGTCTCACCTTCATCATATACTTTAAACTTTTCAAGCTGTTCTTGTTTCTTATTCACCTTTTTCTCGTAATTATTATTATCTTTCATAATCAAACCTCCCTAATTTAATATAAGCTTGAATAACAATTTTTTGATCCCTTATAAAGCATGCCATGATCATCTCTTAAAAATCATGGCATGCTTTATATTTTCATTAGCTCTTTAATTTTTTTTCTTGTTGCTCTTGATATTTTTCCATAGTAGTTTCGAAGGCTTCATATTTTGCTTCCAATATTTCTTTATCTAGAACTTTTTTGGCTTGCTTAATAAGAGATTTTTCTTCTTCATCCATATGATGCGTTAACACCTCTTTTAGTACACTAAACTTTGCATCCCAAGTCTCATTTTCTAAAGAGGTTTTTTGTATGACGCTTAGTTGACAGGCAGCCAAACTATGTTCTTCTATCATTTCTCTGACGATTTCCTGACCTTCGCCATCAGAATTTTTTTTAACATCCGGGAAAAGTACATGTTCTTCTGCTTCATGATGACCGATCAGTTTAGCATATAGCTCTTCAAACAATTGTTTCTTTTTATTATTCCGTGAATTTTCAATCTGAGATACTAACCCTCTAAATTCTTCGTGCTCTTTTTTGATTTCTTCTAATATGTTCATTTATTTCTCTCCTTAATGTATTCTTGTTATCTTGCTTTTCCCTTAGAAAAGAAGTTGACAATCGCAAGCAGTATGACTGACCCTAGCAACGCGATTAGAAAGCTTGTTAAATTAAACCCTGTCACACCCTGACCGTCAACCATGCTCATCACATAGCCGCCAATAAGTGCACCGACAATACCAACCACAATATTGGCAATCGCTCCCATCGATGAGTTCCTCCCCATCATTATGCTTGCAACCCATCCGGCCAGTGCACCCAATACAATCCAAGATAATATACCCATATGATCCCTCCTATATTTATTTGGTCCGCGTAGGTTCCTCGGTATACCATAACTTCTGTTACAAAAACCGTGAATCCTACTAAAAATATTATACATTAAAAATCCTTCGATAGTCAAGACAAACAAATGGTATTAGCGCCCGCAGTCATTGAAACTGCAGTAGCATAAAATCCATCTTCATTTATCAATCTGGTTATTGGATATTCTTTCAATCCCATTCAGAAAACCACTACCTTGTGTCCGATTTTTCGCTTTTCTCACAGGAAAATTCTTTTAAAAGCTGATATGCCATTTTAGACAATACCAAACTCGATTTTAAGCTTTTCATACCTGATTTTTTCATGTGTCACGATTTCAACCAAAGGATTATAGAAGCAATGACGAAAATCTATTGTAACACCCTTCAAAACAAGCTATCCTAAAGTTTGTCTGAAAAAACTGAAGAAGGTTTTCGAAAGGATGTTAGAAGAATACACGAGTTGAAAGTTCTAAAGACCTTTCAACTCAATAATATATAAAACAATAATTAAGAATGTTGCAAACGGTATTGTGAACAAAAAAGATTTTTTCTTTAAGCTGTGAAATAAGCTATATTTGTGAAATTTATCCTTTGTTAACACACCCTTATCCTTTAATTTAGAATATAGCTTAGCAAAAACAAAGGTTCCAAGCAGTATTCCTAATAGCCCTCCAGTTAATGCATCGATATATCCATTTCCTATTGCAGCTGCTATAGTACCCGGACAATATCCAAGGATTCCAAATCCTACACCAAAAATCAAACCGCCTATTATCGCATTTTTTATAGAGCCTGATTTTCCTTTAACTTCTATCAAACCCTTAGGATATAGGAAGCTTATTCCTAGCATTGTTACAATTATTGCTGTAAGTATAACTTTGATAACAGTAAAATCTATCAGTTTTAGCTGTCCAATTATTACATCGTATTTACTAACTCCTCCCTTTTGAAGAAGGAATCCAAATAAAAATCCAATTACTAGCCCTTGTATTAATCTTCCAATATCTTTTTCTTTAGCCATTTACATCACCTCTAAATTCCATAAATAAGATACGCAGTAGTAATCCCGCCGATAAAAAAGCAAATCGCTGCAACCCAGCTGATTGGGGATAATAGACTCGTACCACTGATTCCGTGTCCGCTTGTACAGCCTCCTGCCCATCTAGCACCTATCCCCAGAAGAATACCACCAAATACAGCTACAATAAATCTAATGCCGAACCTACCCGAAAAAGCGCCTGCCCATACATCTGGAATCGCTATTAGCGCGAAGTCTCCTGATAACATAGATGAAACAAATGCACCCAATACAATACCCATGATAAGCATTACACCCCAGTCAACTTCCGGTTTCTTCTTTTGATAGTACGCATTGGTCTTTACACCTTCTTTATCAAATTGTTTGTAAATCATGCCACCTATTTTAAGAAAGCTTGTAGATGCTCCCAAAGGTTTTTTCGAAACTAAGAGTGCCCCAATGTTAAGCATGCCTATTAGTGTGCCGACTATATAAGGTGACCATTGTTTCAATTCGAAAAATTCCATATTTATGCTCCTTTCACTAAATATAAAAGAAATAAACCATTGTGGTGGAAACTATTAAAAATAAAACGCTTAATAATCCACCTGTTTTTAGATAATCTCCTGTTTTATAATTTCCCGGACCCATAATATAGGCATTTACTTGATGCGTAGGTATTATAAAAGAATTTGAAGCAGATACCGCTACAAAAAGAGCCATCGCCCTTGGGTCAATCCCAAAATTCTCTGACATAATAAGAATTAGCGGTACTAATAGAACTGTTGCTCCTACATTTGACATAAATAATGAAAAAACAGCAGTTACAATCCCTATTATAAAAATGATAAAAATTACATTGAAGTTTTCAATAAAACCTATTATTGTTTCAGCGGTAAGCTTCGCTGCCCCACTTTTTTCAAATGCAATACCCAGTGGTATAAGACCCGCTAACAAAAAAACAGTCTTCCAGTTAATAGCCTTATAAAGTTCTTCTTTATATAAAACACCTGTAAATATCATAAGTATGGCGCCTGTAAAAAAACTAAGAGGAAGTGGAAATCCCAAAAGGATTAAAGCTATAGCAAATCCCAGGATCCCTAGCGCATAGTATTTTTTATCGCTACGATTTTCTTTTTCCGGATTTTCAACCTCAGTGATAACAACAAACTCTTTAGACTCCTTTAAACTTATAATATCTTCCCAACGTCCAAACACTATCAATTTAATTCCAGACTTCATTTCTCTTTCCATTAGTGTCAACCTGTTGCCATCAGTATCAATATATATTATTGGCTCTATTTTATAGTTTTTTCTTATTGCAATTTCTCGTAGTGTCTTACCTGCAAGAGTAGAATCTGGTGGCAAAATGATTTCCGCAAAACCAGCAAGTTTTTTATTTTCCAACTCACTAAATATCTCCAGTTGTTTTTTAGCCTCTAAACTAAAATCTTTTAAAAACTTCTCAATATTATTTTGATCCCCAAATACAGCAATTGTCTGCTTTTTATTAAATCTTGTTTTTCGCCATGGAATATAGGTTGTACTCCCAGAATCATAAACTCCAAGAATATGAATCTCATAAGTCTGCCAAATATTTAATTCCTCAATGCTGTTTTCTATAAGCTTAGACTCATTATTTATATCTACTTCGTATATTTGCTTTGGCAAATTGTAGATATCTAACAATTCATCATGAAGCCCTTTATTTCTGTTTCTTTCGCCTGGTAGTATCTTTCCTGCAAGAAAATAGAAATAGATTACACCCGACAAAAGTAAAGCTACGCCTATTGGAGTTACCTCAAACAGTCCATATGCATCGTGTTCTGCATCTTTTAATAAATCATTAAGAATGATAAGCGGGCCAGATGCAACCATCGTAAGTGTTCCACCAAGAATACCTGCAAAGCCCATAGGCATAATTACTCGTTGAGGACTTATTCCAGATTCGCTGCTAATTTTTTTTACTGCAGGTAGAAAAAGTGCAACTGCACCTATATTTTGTAGAAATGAGGACATAACTCCAACAGTTGCAGATGTAATCGCTATAACTCTATTTTCCTTAGTCCCAACCTTGTCAATTATCATATTTGCCAAAGAATCCATTAATCCAGTCTTCTCAATTCCGTAGCCAATAATCATAACTCCCATTACAGAAATTACCGCATTTGAAGAAAACCCAGAAAACGCTTCATCAATTGTTAATAATTGAAGCCAGGTTAAAGCTAACATTATTATAATCGCAGCGATATCATTTCTAACTTTTTCAGTTGAAAACATTACGGCTGCAATAAAGAGTACAATAAACACGAGTGCTATATCCATGGTCATAGTGATTCTCCCCTTAATGTCCCGCCTATTCCAGCGCTTCCAACATTTCAGTCCCACCAGTTACAACCTTTGTATCATATTTTCTTGCTTTAAGATAGGATGCTCCTAGGGTTGATCTTTCACCAGATGCGCATAATACATAAATCGGCTTTTCATATACCAAATGCTCCAGGCATTTATAAATGTTTTGAAGGGGTATGTTTATTCTATTTTTATCAGGATCATCTGATCCTATTTCATCTTTCTTCCTAACGTCTAAGAGAATAAATTCTTTTTCCCCTGAAAGATCTTTAAAGTTTTTTGCAGTTATCGTATTAAGTTTTTCGAGTTCTTCTCCACTTTGCTCCCATTGTCCTAACCCATCTGGAAGATAGCCAACTATATTATCAAATCCTATTCTTTTACAGTACCAATAAACTTCCTCAATATTATCAATAGTACCATTTATAACAAAAGCGATTTTTTGATCAATTGTGTATATAGCTCCTAGAAAAGTAGATATTTGGTCTTTTGACATATAAATAGAACCTGGAATATGTCCTCCAATAAAAGCCTCTTTATTTCTAATATCAAGAACTAACGCATCATCCTTTATTTGTTTAAACTCATGGAGAGTAATTGGATTTAAAATAATTTCTGCACCCACAAAAGAATCGCCTTTCAAATTAAGTTTTTCCATTGAATCAAAATAGCGAGGCTTTATTCTCATCTTCCCGAATTTACTAATAAACTCTTCTTTTGAGTCTACTTTTAAGTCATCATTGGCTAACCTTTCATAGCCCAGAGTTGAATACTCACGTTCATCCATATCATCTCCACAGGCAGAACCCGCTCCGTGTGCAGGAAATAGTAAAACCTTATCTCCAAGCGGTAAAAGTTTCTTAAATACACTATCGTATAGTAACCCTGTCATTTTATCTAGATTCTCTTTGCCGTAAAAGTCCGTTCTACCAAGGTCTCCCATGAATAGACAATCCCCAGTAAATACCATATATGCTTCTTTACTATCCTTTTCATAGAGCACATAACTTAAATGTCCAAGAGTATGCCCAGGTGTGTGTAAAGCTTTAATCCTTATCTCTCCAACCTTTAACTCAAAACCATCTCTGATCTTTTCACCGTATTCAAAATCTAGATCCTCGTGACCTGATATGTATATTTTTGCACCAGTCTTTTCACCAAGTTCTCTTGAACCAACCACAAAATCTTCATTTCTATGAGTCTCAAAAATATACTTTATTTGCATTCCAGCTTTCCTAGCCTCGTGCATATAAACTCCGACATCTCTCATTGGGTCAATTACAGCAATATACTCTCCATCGCCAATCATATATGAATAGTGTGCAAGTCCTTTAGTTTCGACTCTTTTAAAAAACATAAACTCAACCTCCCTTTATTTACCTATTATGCTTTTACCCAAACGTTTAAAAAAATAATTACAGTAATTTATAAAATTTATTTTATCATAAATTTTAACACTAATTTAATTATAATCGTAGAAACGAATAGAGTCAACCCGTTTTAATATTGTGTCAATTAAAAGATAAAACCGGACTCTTTTTTAATGATTTAAAAGATAAAAGTGGACTAACCTGGAAGGGTAAAAAAGATGTAATCTAGCGTGAGTTTATTAAATAATTATTAAAATTAGCCTAAAACATTATATAGATA
>JBBRDV010000010.1:0-34360 GCA_038203565.1 Atribacterota bacterium | reverse complement strand
AGATGGTTATGCCCGGGGATCGAGTAACTGTGGTCGGTGAACTGATTACTCCCATCGCTATGGAAAAACAGCTCCGCTTTGCTGTCCGAGAAGGAGGACGCACTATCAGTGCCGGAGTGGTAAGTGAGATAATCGAATAGTCGTTAGTGAATAGTCGTTAGTCGTTAGTAGGAAAGGCGATTAGAGATAGTATTAGCAAAAAGTAGGGGTGTATTGCATACACCCCAATAATAACCTAGGGTGGATTATTCGCCCTTTAAAAAATATTACATTATCCGAAATACTTTTGAGTTTCACGCGATACGCGATACTCGATACGAATTGCAATAGGGAGGTAAAATAAAAAGTTAATGCAAAAAATAAGAATTCGCTTACAAGCATATGATCACAGAATATTAGATAATTCTACCTTAATGATAGTAGATACTGTAAAAAGAATTGGCGGAAAATTTTCTGGTCCTATACCTTTACCAACAGAAATAAATAAATATTGTGTCTTACGTTCACCACATGTGGATAAAAAGTCAAGGGAAGAGTTTGAAATGAGAACTCACAAGAGATTGATTGATATTTTAGAGCCCTCCACCAAAACTATAGAAGCATTAATGCATCTTGATTTACCATCAGGCGTAGATATTGAGCTCAAAACTCTGGAATAAAAGGTTGGCAAACAAAACAGATAATTTTCTCGTACATTTTACAAAAACTTAAAACTTAAAATTAAAAGAAAAAGTTTTGAATTTTGAATTATGGTTTTTCGCTTTTCGCTTTAAGTTTTTAGCTTAATACTGACGCGATACGCAATACGAAATATTAGACTCGGAGGTGAATGTAAAAATGGTAGCAGGAATATTGGGAGAGAAATTAGGAATGACAAGGATATTTGCCAAAAATGGAGAATCTATTCCGGTAACTGTAATTTTAGCCGGCCCCTGTCAGGTAGTACAGAAGAAAACTATAGAAAAGGATGGTTATAATGCAGTTCAATTAGGTTTTAAGGAAGTAAAAGAGAAAAAAGTTTCCAA
The DNA here is from genome assembly GCA_038203565.1 of Atribacterota bacterium. GTDB lineage: Bacteria > Atribacterota > Phoenicimicrobiia > Phoenicimicrobiales > Phoenicimicrobiaceae > Sediminicultor. Next base: position 33,335 of record JBBRDV010000010.1, on the reverse strand, counting down.
ACCCATAACCGGTCATCTTAATAAATACAAAGTAAGTTCAATAAAGCATATCAGAGAATTTAAAATTGAAGATTCCAATAAATATTCATCTGGTGCAGAAGTAAAGGTAGATATTTTTAAAGAAGGTGACAAGGTAGATATTGTAGGAATATCTAAGGGAAAAGGGTTTGCTGGTGCAATTAAGAGACATAATTTTTCAGGTGGGCCTAAGACCCATGGCCAGAAGGAGTATTTTAGATCAGTTGGCTCAATGGGTGCTACAGATGCGGCTCGAGTATTTAAAGGGAAAAAATTGCCAGGGCATATGGGAACAGATAGAGTTACGGTGAAAAATATAGAGATAGTAAAAATTAACCTCGAAAGAAATTTAATTTTAGTTAGAGGTTCAGTTCCCGGTGCAAAAGGAGCAGTGCTTGTAATTAATAAAAATGGGTAATTTAAGTATATTTTTACCAGGGAAGGAGGATTGTTCATGATTGCTTTATCAGTTCATAATATTAAAGGAGAAAATGTTGGAGAAGTTTCCCTAAAAGATAATATTTTTAATACTAAAGTAAATAAATATCTTGTTCATCAAGTAGTTAAGCGTTATTTAGCAAACAGAAGAAGAGGGACTGCTTCTACAAAAAATAGAGGCGAAGTAAGAGGTGGAGGAGCTAAACCCTGGAAACAAAAGGGAACTGGAAGGGCTAGAGCAGGAACTAATAGTTCACCTATTTGGGTAGGAGGCGGAATTGTATTTGGACCCGCTCCGAGAGACTATTCCTTTTCTTTGCCTAAAAAAATGAAAGTTGCCGCCATAAAATCGGTGCTATCAGATAAGTTAGAGAATAAAGAAATTATAATTGTAGATAATTTATCATTAGAAGAAAATAAGACTAGTAAGATGGTGGAAATTTTAATAAATTTGCAAGCATTTAAAAAACCATTAATAATAATTGAAGAAGAAGATAACGGTATAGTACAAGCAGCAAGAAATATTAAAGGGGCACAGGTTTTGCCCGTTTCCAAAATAAATACCTATGATCTTATAAACCATGAAAAGATAATAATTACCAAAAAAGCTTTAAAGCGAATTGAGGAGGTGTTAATATAATGCCTTCAGATAGAGATATTATATTAGAACCAATAATTTCAGAGAAAACCGTAAGATTAAAGAAAGAAAATAAATATGTATTTAAGGTAGATTGGAAAGCCAATTCTACTGAAATTGGGAAATCTATTGAAGAAAAATTTAAAACGAAAGTCGCAAAAGTAAATATTATGAAGATGCCAGGTAAAAAGAAGAGTTTAGGAAAATACTCTGGAAAGACATCGCATTGGAAGAAAGCGATAGTTACCCTAAAAAAGGGTGAAAAAATTAAAGAATTAGAAAATATCTAATGCTTAAAAAGATATTTAAGGATGGTGTAGATTAAATGGCGGAGATAAAAAAATTCAAACCTACTTCTCCTGGGAGAAGATTTATGACCATTTCAACCTTTGATGAAATAACTACCGATAAGCCAGAAAAATCTCTAACCGTAGGACTTAAAAAAAGAGGCGGAAGAAATAATCAGGGCAGACTAACAGTTAGGCATCAAGGCGGTGGGAGTAAGAGAAAGTATAGAATAATTGATTTTAGGAGTCAAAAAGAAGGAATTCCGGCAAAGGTTTCTAGTATTGAATATGATCCTAATCGTTCAGCACGAATAGCTTTACTTAAATATTATGATGGAGAAAAGAGATACATCCTATGTCCGGCAAATTTAAAAGTGGGAGATGTAATTATATCCGGAAGAGATGCAGATATTAAGGTAGGAAATTCAAAATCATTAAAAGATATCCCTACTGGTACATTAATTCATAATATTGAATTAAGATCAGGACAAGGCGGTAAATTAGTTCGTTCAGCCGGAACAGTAGCTCAACTTATGGCCAAAGAAGGAAAATATGCTCATGTTAGATTGCCTTCCGGTGAAGTAAGGTTAATTCATTTGGAGTGTAAAGCCAGTATCGGGCAAATTGGTAACCTTATTCATGAAAATTTATCGTATGGTAAAGCAGGCAAAAGTAGATGGTTAGGGATAAGACCAACGGTTAGAGGGGTAGCCATGAATCCTGTTGATCATCCCATGGGTGGAGGAGAAGGAAAAAGTTCTGGAGGTAGACACCCTTGCTCTCCAACCGGTATGCTGGCAAAGGGGTATAAGACCAGAAAAAAGAATAAACCTTCAGATAAATATATTGTAAAAAGAAGGACGAAAAAATAGTAAATAAGGGAGGCAGTTGTTTTAGATGTCTAGATCTTTAAAAAAGGGACCTTATATTGATGAAAAATTATTAAGTAAAATTAGAGAACTAAATCAGAAGAGACAGAAAACTATAATTAAAACTTGGTCTAGAAGGTCAACGATTTTTCCTATAATGGTTGGACATACCATTGCCGTACATAACGGTAAAAGACATATCCCAGTGTATATTACCGAAAACATGGTAGGTCATAAATTAGGAGAATTTTCCCCTACTAGGATTTTTAAGGGGCATAGTGCTCATACTGAAAAATCAACTTCGGTAAAGTAGTAAATAATATTAGGTAGTAAAATATTAAAAAAATCTTTTGATTACTTATATAGGTAAGTTAAGAAATTTTATTTAAATTTATTAAAGATTACCAAACAATTAATTTTTTTTATTGCAGAAAAACAAATAAACTAAATTAGGAGGAAAACAATGAGTATAAAGGCAGTAGGTAAATATTTACCTATATCTGCTCGTAAGGGAAGACAGATTTTAGATATTATTCGGGGCAAGAATGCTGGTGAAGCTCTCTTAACCATGAAGTTTCTTCCTAACCGTTCAGCTAAAATGGTATACAATGTTTTAAACTCTGCGATTTATAATGCACAAAATAATAATGATATAAACGTAGAAGATTTATATATATCCGAAGCCTATGCTGATGAAGGACCTATAACGAAAAGATTTAGACCTCGGGCTATGGGTAGAGCAAGCAAAATAAGAAAAAGAACTAGTCATATTACCATTATAGTTGATCATAAAGGGGAGGGAAAGTAATTGGGACAGAAAGTACATCCAAAAGGATTAAGAATTGGAATTATAAAAGATTGGGATGATAAGTGGTTTGCAAAAAAGGGTTATGCAGAAAATATATATCAAGATTACAAAATAAAAAAATATATTAAAAATCGTTTAAAACATGCTGGAATTTCTTGTGTCGAAGTTGAACGTATAGCTGATCGAGTGAGGTTAACTATAAATTGCGCAAGGCCAGGTATTGTAATAGGCCGAAAAGGGGCGGAAGTTGCTAAATTAAAAGAAGAATTATCTAAATTTGTAAAAAATGATTTACAGTTAAAAATTATTGAAGTAAAAAAACCTGAGTTAGACTCTCAGTTAGTTGCTGAGAGTATTGCTGAACAACTGGAAAGAAGAGGCTCTACTAAAAGATCAATGAGGCAGGCAACCAGCCGATCTATGAAAATGGGTGCTGAAGGTATGAAAGTATCTTGTTCGGGTAGAATAGGCGGGGCCGAAATAGCAAGAACAGAATGGCATTTAGAAGGTAGGTTACCTCTCCATACTTTGCGAGCGGACATAGATTATGGTTTTGCCGAAGCCAATACAACTTATGGTAAAATTGGTGTTAAGGTGTGGATTTTCCGAGGAGAAGTACTTCCAGCAAAAAACAAAGAGGTATCTAAACAGAAAGAAATAAACAAGGTTTTAACTGGCAAGAAAGTAGAAGAATCAAGTAGAGAAGGAGTACGGAAAGATGTTACAACCAGCTAGAACAAAATATCGAAAAACACATAGGGGAACCATGAAAGGGTGTGCCCACAAAGGAGATTTTATTGCTTTTGGAGATTTTGGCTTGCAGGCATTAGAGCCTCATTGGATAACCAGTGCTCAAATAGAATCGGCACGGGTTGCTATTACTCATGCAATAAAAAGAGGTGGAAAAGTTTGGGTAAGAATGTTTCCTGATAAATCAGTGACTAAAAAACCAGCAGAAACTAGGATGGGTAAAGGAAAAGGAGCCCCCGACCATTGGGTGGCAGTAGTAAAACCGGGAAAGGTATTATTTGAATTAGGCGGAGTTGAACTAAGTTTAGCTAAAGAAGCGATGCGGTTAGCCGCACATAAGTTACCCATAAAAACTCGTTTTCTTTCCAGAAATGAACAGGTGGTGGGATAAATGAAAGCAAGTGAATTAAGAGATTTGTCATTAGAAGAATTACAAAAGAAACTGACTGATTTTAAAGATGAATTATTTAGCTTGAGATTTCAAGTTGTTACAGGACAATTAGGTAATCCTATGAGGATAAAAGAAGTAAGGCATAATATTGCTAGAGCAAAAACAATTTTAAGAGAAATTGAATTAGAAAAAAACAAAGTAAATTGAAATAAAAAGGAGGGTTAAATGCTGTCCGGGAAAAAAAATAAAACAAAAATTGGAAAAGTCGTAAGTAATAATATGGAAAAGAGTATAGTTGTAAAAGTTGAATACCTGGTATCACATCCTCTTTACAAAAAAAGGATAAAAAAATCAACTAAATTTATGGCACATGATGAAAAAAATATCTGTAGTATCGGCGATAAAGTAAAAATTGCTGAAACTCGACCTTTAAGCAAAAGAAAAAGATGGAGAGTTACGGAAATATTAGAAAGAACGAAATAAGATAAATCAGACAACTATGACCATACTGTAAGTTAGTTGTTTTAAGTAATACTAACTAAATAATAAACAAGAGAGTTGGATGTTCTACTAACGACTATTCACTAATTATGATTAAGGAGAGAAGGTAGTTAAGATGATACAGATGCAAACACGTTTATTCGTTGCGGATAATTCGGGTGCTAAAGAAATACAATGTATAAAAGTTTTAGGCGGTTCCCGTAGGAGATATGCTAGGATAGGAGACATTATTGTTGCTTCAGTTAAAGTAGCATCAGTGGGAGGAACCTGCAAAAAAGGTGAAGTTATTAAGGCAGTTGTTGTACGAACCAAGAAAGAACTTGGTCGATCAGATGGTTCTTATATTAGGTTTGACGATAATGCAGCAGTTATTATTAATGCTCAAAATGAACCGGTTGGGACCAGAATATTTGGACCAGTTGCTCGAGAATTAAGAAATAAAAATTTTATGAAAATAATTTCACTAGCGCCTGAGGTAGTATAAAAAGGGAGGGATAGCGATTTGGTTAACAATAAAGTTAGTTTTAGAAAAGGTGATAAAGTATTAATTATCATTGGAGAAGATAAAGGAAAGAAAGGAAAAATTGTTCGTATTTTCCCCAAGAAGATGGAAGTAATAGTTGAAGGTGTTAATTTTTTAAAGAAACACTCTAAACCCACCCAAAAGGTTCCTCAAGGCGGAATAGTTAAGCAGGAAGGCGCATTGCATACTTCTAACATCAGATTAATTTGCAATAAATGTAATACACCTACTGCCATTAGAAGAGAGAGAATTAAAGAGGGTAAAAGAGTGAGAGTGTGTAAAAAATGCGGAGAAATAATAGATAAGGTTTAGGAGGTTGAACTATGCCCCGATTGAAAGATAAATATTTGAAACAAGTTGTACCAGAGATGATGAAAAAATTTAAATATAAAAGCGTGATGGCTGTTCCCAGATTGCAGAAAACAATAATTAATATCGGGTTAGGAAGAGCTACAAAAGATTCAAAAATTATGGATGAAGCAGTAAAGGAATTAGCTGTTATTAGCGGACAAAGGCCTATCATTACTCGGGCAAAAAAATCTATATCTAACTTTGGAGTTAGAAAGGATATGCCAGTAGGTTGCAAAGTTACCTTACGGAGTGATAGAATGTATGAATTCTTAGATAAATTTATTAATATAGCTATCGCCAGAATTCGAGATTTTAGAGGTATTCCCTCTGATTCTTTTGATGGAAGAGGGAATTATACTGTAGGTGTAAAAGAACAATTAATTTTTCCCGAGATAGATTTTGATCAGGTAACCAATACTTTAGGAATGAATATTACTATTGTAACAAGTGCCTTAAATGATGAAGAAGGGAAAGCCCTTTTAGAATTAATGGGTGTTCCTTTTAAAAAATAGTGTATATTTCGTATCGCGTATCTCGTATTTCGTATATCGTGAAAAAGTTAGGAATCAGAAACCAGATCCCTGGCTCCTAAATTCTGGGTACCCAAGCAGTTTTATGATAAGTTTTGAATTTTACGCAATACGCAATACGATATACAAGTTATAAGTAAGTTATATTATGTACTAAAAAGGAGGAAATAGTGTGGCCAAAACATCCCTAGTAGTAAAAGCTAAAAAAGAACCCAGATATAAAGTAAGGAAATATTTTCGTTGCAATATTTGCGGAAGACCTCGAGGCTATATGCGGAAATTTGGTATATGCAGAATATGTTTTAGACAAATGGCCCACAGAGGAGAATTGCCAGGAATAACTAAGTCAAGCTGGTAAAAGATATATTTAACGAAATCTATTATAATGAGTTGGATTTAAAAGAGAGGAGGATATTATATATGAGTGTTGTAACGGATCCTGTTGCTGATATGCTAACTAGAATTAGAAATGCCAACAAGGTGCGGCATGATTCTTTAATTGTACCATCATCAAAGTTAAAATTAGAAGTTACTCGTATATTAAAAGACGAAGGTTTTATTAGAGACTATAAATATAGAGAGGATAATAAACAAGGTCAATTGACCATCTATTTAAAATATATTAATAAAGAAAAGACTATTAATAATCTTAAAAGAATTAGCAAGCCTGGGTTGAGAGTCTATGCAAAAAAAGATGAGATACCAGAAGTATTGGGTGGTCTCGGGGTCGCTATAATTTCTACCTCTAAGGGTATAATGACTGGTAAAGAGGCTCTACAGCGTCATCTTGGTGGAGAAGTAATTTGTTATATTTGGTAAATAAATTATTCTATAGTATATAGCAATAAATTTAGAATCCAGAAGATCGCTTCTTTTCTGCCTGTGCGGCCTGCCTGTGCGCGCCTGCACGCAGACAGGTGCTTTCTCAGGGGCAGGCTTTTTTACCCTCCTCTTAATAATATTTACAGGGAGTAGGGCAAAGTCGCAATACGAGATACGATATACGCGATACGCAATACGAAAATGGGAGGTTTTATATGTCAAGGATAGGGAAGATGCCAATAACTATTCCTAAAGGAGTTAAAGTTGAATTAAATAATAATAAGATAAAGGTATCCGGAGAAAGAGGTGCTTTAGAAATAAAGATTCATCCAGATATTCAGGTAAAGGTAGAAGAGGACAAGATTTATGTTTCCAGGCCTTCCGATGATAGATTTCACAGATCTTTACATGGATTGAGTAGAAGTTTGATAAATAATATGATTGAAGGTGTGTTTTCAGGTTTTGAAAAAACCTTGGAAATACAGGGAGTAGGCTACCGAGCTGCTCTTGATGGTGGGAAAATGGTTATTCAGTTAGGTTATTCTCACCCCATAAATGTTGACCCACCAAAAGGAATTGAATTTGAAGTGGAAAAACAGAAGATAATTAAAGTAAAAGGTATCGATAAACAGCTAGTAGGTGAAACTGCAGCTAAAATAAGATTATTGCGGAAACCAGAACCTTACAAAGGAAAAGGAATAAGATATGTTGATGAAGTAGTGAGAAGAAAAATTGGTAAAACTGGCGCAAAATAATCAATCAAGATAACACTTTTAACGACTGTTCACTGACAACTATTTTATAGGAAAGGAGTGCTAATATTGGCTAAAATAAGTAAAAGATTAGCAAGGATAAAAAGACATAAAAGAGTACGTAAAGATATATCCGGTAGTAGTGAAAGGCCGCGATTATGTATTTTTAGAAGCTTAAAACATATATATGCGCAGGTAATTGATGATAGGAAAGGGATAACTTTAGTTTCTCTATCTACACTCAACCCGGAAATAAGGGGGAAGGAAAAATATCAGGGAAACATAAAGGCTGCTGAAATGCTTGGCAGCTTGCTAGCCAAAAAGTTAGAGGAAAAGGGCATAAAAAAAGTAGTATTCGATCGAGGAGGTTACCTCTATCACGGCAGAGTAAAGGCTGTAGCAGAGAATACTAGAAAAGGAAAGATAGTTTTTTAATTTAAAAAAGATATTTAATATAAATTCAGAAATAAGCTAAATTTAGCAAAAAAAAATTGGGAACCAGAAGTTATATTAAGAAAAAATGGGAGAGGAGGTGGATTAGTGCTAAAAATAAACCCTGAAGGTTTGGAATTAAACGAAACGGTTGTTTTTGTGAATAGGGTAAGTAAAGTTGTAAAAGGTGGGAGGAGATTTGGTTTTTCCGCTATGGTGGTCGTAGGGAATGGTGAAGGGATAGTAGGCATAGGACATGGAAAAGCCAAAGACGTTTCTGAGGCAATAAAAAAAGGGGTGGTAAAGGCAAAGAAGAGTTTGATAAAAGTAAGAATAAAAAAAGGAACTATCCCTTATACAATTATAGGAAAATATGGAGCTGCTAAGGTTTTTATGAAACCAGCCTCTCTTGGAACCGGAGTTATTGCTGGTGGTGCTGTTCGAGCGATATTAGAAGCAGCAGGATATCAAAATATTTTAACTAAATCCTTAGGAAGTGATAATAATTTGAATATTGCCAAAGCTACTATGGATGCTCTTGTAAGTTTAAAGGATGCAAAAAACGTAGCAAAATTAAGAGGAAAAAGTGTGTTGGAAATGTATAGCCAACGATTACAACCAAGGGAGGTAACAAGTAATGAAATTAAATAATTTATACCCGGCTCCTAAATCAGTTAAAAAGCGCAAAAGACTAGGGAGAGGTTGCAGCTCAGGCCATGGTTTTACTTCCTGCCGAGGGTCAAAGGGGCAAAATTCTCGTTCGGGTGGTGGAGTCAGACCGGGTTTCGAAGGTGGTCAGATGCCTCTCTATAGAAGAGTTCCCAAAAGGGGCTTTACCAGTATATTCAAAAAAAATTATAACATCGTAAATATTGGACGATTAAATATATTTGAAGATGGTGATATAGTTTCCCAGACAGAATTAATTAATAAGGGAATTATAAAAAAAGTAAATCATGGAGTAAAAATATTAGCTAAAGGTAACTTAAATAAGAAATTAACTATCAAAGCAAATAAATTTAGTCAGAAAGCGATAAACGAGATTGAATCAGTTGGTGGGAAGATAGAGGTGGTATAATTGTTAGACACTTTACGTAATTTATTTAAAATACCGGATTTAAAGAGAAGATTAATTTTTACCTTGGGAATGTTAGTTGTGGTTAGACTGGGGAGTCATCTACCTTTACCAGGCATAGATAAAGAAGCAATGGCTAATCTATTTGCTCAAGGCGGAATATTAGGTTTTTTTGACCTATTCGCCGGAGGGGCATTAAGTCGTTTTTCAGTTTTTGCTTTAGGAATAATGCCCTATATTAATGCATCTATTATTATGAGTCTTTTGCAATCTGTAGTTCCTATTTTAGAACAATGGGCTAAGGAAGGGGAAGAAGGCAGGGATAGAATAACTAAAATTACTCGTTATGCAACAATATTTTTAGCCATTGTCCAGGCTTTTGGAATAAGTGTTTGGCTGCAAAATATGGGTGTGTTGATGATTTCAGGATTTGGTTTTAGATTCTTATTGGTAATTACCCTTACAGCCGGAACTTGTTTTTTAATGTGGTTAGGTGAACAGATTACTGATTTTGGTATTGGTAATGGTATTTCTATAATTATTTTTGCTGGAATTATTGCCAGAATTCCTTCCGATCTTGTGCAAACCGGCAAACTTTTGCAAGTTGGAGAAATTGGAATTTTACCGATAATAATTTTAATTGGTGTTTCTATAGTTGTTATTGGAGGAGTTATTGCTATTCAAAAAGGCCAGAGAAGAATACCGGTTCAATATGCAAAAAGAGTAATAGGACGTAGAATGTATGGTGGACAAGGGACACATATTCCCTTACGTGTAAATCAAGCTGGAGTTATACCGATAATATTTGCCTCCGCAATATTACTTTTTCCAGCTACTCTTGCACAATTTTTTCAAAATATAGCTTTTATGAAAAGTATGTCTAATGCTCTTTCACCGGGACAGCCATTATATCTAATTTTGTATGCTATATTAATTATAGTGTTTACTTTCTTTTATACAGCAATTACCTTCAATCCTGCCAATATGGCGGACAATATGAAAAAATATGGAGGTTTTATCCCCGGAATAAGACCAGGAAAAAATACTACTATCTACATTGATCATATAATGACTCGAATTACACTAAGTGGTGCATTGTTTTTGGCCATAATAGCTATCCTACCTAATATTTTAATAAAAATTACAGGAATTACTACTTTCTATTTCGGGGGAACATCTTTGCTAATTATGGTAGGAGTGGCTTTAGAGACTGTTCAACAAATAGAATCACACATGTTAATGAGGCATTATGAAGGATTTATTAAGAAATAGTTTCAGTTGTATCTGGACTAACGACTAATTAAAGTTGTATTAATGATTTAAAAGAAAGGGAAAGTTATGAGGTTAATCTTGTTAGGTCCTCCAGGTGGAGGAAAAGGAACGGTAGCAAAAAGGTTGCAGGCAGAATTCAATATTCCGGTAATTTCAACAGGAGTAATCTTAAGAGAAGCAGTAGATAAAAAGAATAAGCTGGGCATAGAAGCGGAGAATATTATGAGAAAAGGAGGGTTAGTGCCTGATCATATTATTCTGGAAATAATAAAAGAAAGAATAAAGCAGGAAGATTGTAAAAATGGTTATATCTTTGATGGCTTTCCTCGAAATATTGAACAGGCTAATTCATTAGAGAAATTAAATAAAGAGCTCAACGAATATGTTGATTATGTATTTTACTTTGAGATTCCTTTTTCTGAAATAATACAAAGGTTATCTAACCGTAGAGTGTGTAAGAAATGTAGCACTAATTACAATTTGTTATTTAATCCTTCTAAAAAAGATAGTACCTGTGAAATTTGCAGTGGAGAGTTGTATCAACGAGAGGATGATAAAGAAGAGACTATAACGAATAGATTGGAAGTATTTGCTAAACAAACGATACCTTTAAAAAAATATTATAGAGAAAAAAAATTACTAAAAGTGATAGATGCTAATTTAAGTGAGAATGCTTTTTTAGCGATCAAGAAAGTTTTACGAGGAATGAACAAATAGATTAATGGTAATTTTAAAGTCTCACGAAGAAATTAAATGCATAAGAAAGAGTTGTAAATTAGCAGCAAGTGCCTTAAATAAAATATTAGAAAATATAAAAGAGGGAATTACTACTTTAGAGTTGGATAGAATTGCTGAGGAGTATATAATAAAACATGGAGCAAAACCTGCATTTAAAGGTTATAGAATAGAAAAAAATGAATTCCAGCATTCTATATGTGTTTCTATAAATGAAGAAGTGGTTCACGGTATTCCTGGAAAAAGAAGATTAAGAGAAGGGGATATTGTAAGTATAGATATTGGAACAAATTTAGAAGGTTACTATGGAGATACTGCGATTACAGTTCCGGTAGGAAGAATAGGACCAAAAGAACAAAAACTTTTAGAAGTAACCAAAAAATCTTTGTATAAAGGTATAGAAAAAGCCATTATAGGTAACAGATTAGGTGATATTTCTTTTGTCATCCAGGAAACAGTGGAAAAATCACATTTTTCTGTAGTAAGAGAATATGTAGGCCACGGAGTGGGTTGTTATTTACACGAAGAACCACAAATACCTAATTATGGTGTTTCTCATACTGGTTTAAGGTTGGAAGAGGGGATGGTGTTAGCACTTGAACCTATGGTAAATATGGGCGGTTATAAAACAAAACTTTGTAATAATGGATGGACAGTTGTGACAGAAGACGGAAGCCGATCAGCACATTTTGAACATTCTATAGCTATAACTGCAGATGGCAACGAAATATTAACTAATCTTTAAATAATTTGCAGTTTACAGATGGTTTGAGTAAAAAGAATTTAAGCGGAGGAATAATTGATGGTAAAAGAAAAGTGCATAGAAATGCAAGGCAAAGTAATTAAATCCTTGCCAAATGCTACTTTTCGGGTTGAACTGGAAAATGGTTACGAAATATTAGCCCACATTTCAGGTAAAATCAGGATGCATTTTATTAGAATATTACCTGGAGACAGAGTGAAAGTTGAAATGTCACCTTATGATTTGACCCAAGGTAGAATTGTATATAGATTATAATTTAGTATATTGTATGTCGTATTTCGTATATCGTATTAGGCACCGCACTTTTGTGATATAATTTTATGATATGCAATATAGTGAGAATCGTCCCCAGAGAGTATTGTTATTAAGAATTAGGTGTAATGATTTTTTCCGATATACTATATACGAAATGCGATATACTATTTCATGGAGGAAGGAAATAAATGAAAGTAAGGTCATCAGTCAAAAAAATGTGTGCAAAATGCAAAATAATAAAAAGAAAAGGTAAAATAAGAGTAATTTGTAATAATCCAAAGCACAAACAGAGACAGGGGAAATAATTTTAAAGGAGGATATATTGAGATATGGCCAGAATAGCCGGAGTAGATTTACCTAGAAATAAGAGAATAGAATATGCTTTAACTTATATCTATGGAATTGGCATTACCAGCGCTCGTTCCATATTAAAGGAATCAAAAGTGAATTTGGATACCAGGGCAAAAGATCTAACCGAAGAAGAGATAAATAAGATAAAGGGAATTATTGACAAAAATTATAAAGTAGAAGGAGAATGTAGAAGTGAAATTACCACCTCTATAAAAAGGCTTATGGATATAGGTTCATATAGAGGTCTAAGACATCGAAAGGGATTGCCGGTGAGGGGTCAAAGAACTAAAACTAATGCGAGAACCAGGAAAGGGCCCAGGAGAACAGTAGGAGCAAGAAAAAAGAAAAGTATGTAATATCTAAAGATACTGAAAGGAGAATTTAATTGGCTAATAAGAAAAAAATACAGAAGACCAAAAAGAAAATAAAAAGAAATATAGTTTTAGGAGTAGTTCATATCCAATCTACTTTTAACAATACTATAGTCACCATTACAGATGGAGAGGGCAATGTAATTGCTTGGTCTAGTGCGGGGAGTATGGGTTATAAAGGAAGTAAAAAAAGTACGTCTTTTGCTGCTCAAATAACCGCTGAAGCGGTGGCTAAAAAAGCTATGGATCAAGGATTAAAAGAAGTGGACGTATTAGTAAAAGGTCCTGGTCCAGGGCGAGAAACAGCAATTAGATCTTTACAGGCAGTAGGTTTAAAAGTTAATATGATTAAGGATGTTACCCCAATTCCACATAACGGTTGCAGACCCCCAAAACAAAGAAGGATATAAATTAGTCGTTAGTTTCAAATATAAAATGCAAGATAAATTTGTTAGCTGGTTAATGGTTAATTAATAAATGAATTATTAGTATTAAACTAGCTAATTAGCTAACTATTAAACCAGTTAACTAATTTAAGTTAAAATTTTCTATTATAAAGTTTTAAGAAAGTGGGGAGGTTATTGTTATATATGGCAAGATATACAGGGGCGGTATGTAAATTGTGCCGCAGAGAAACAGTGAAGTTATTTTTAAAAGGAGATAGGTGTTATTCTAATAAATGTCCAATAGAAAAAGGTGCTTCGTTACCCGGTAAAAATGTAAAAAAGACAAGGATAAGAAAATTATCTACCTATGGCGTAAGATTAAGAGAAAAACAGAAACTTAGAAAGTATTATGGCTTATTGGAAAAGCAATTCAAAAATCTTTTTAAAAAAGCTGAAAAGAAAAAAGGCGTTACTGGAGAAAATTTCTTGGAATTGCTAGAAAGGAGATTGGATAATATAGTTTATCGATTTGGTATTACTAAATCAAGAGCCCACGCTCGACAATTGGTCCTGCATTCACATATACTAGTTAATGGAAAAAAAGTGAATATACCCTCTTATCAGCTTGATATCAATGATGTGATTGAGATCAAAAAAAAGAGCGGAAATATCGAAAATATTAAAGAAATTAAAGAAGGGAAGATAGAGGTTAGTATTCCCTCCTGGTTAGAGTTTGATTTTGAGAACTTAAAAGGAAAGATAATAAAATTTCCTTCTAAAGAAGAATTAAATTTACCGGTAGAGGAAAAATTAGTAGTTGAATATTATTCTCGATAATATATTTGGGTTTCCTATACCTAAAGAAGGAGAGCATTGAAGGTAATGGATATTAATAATATAAAAATTAAAGTGGAAAATTTATCAGATAATTATGGTAAGTTTATCATAGAACCATTAGAAAAAGGTTATGGTGTTACTTTAGGCAATTCTCTTAGAAGAACATTATTATCTTCTATGTGGGGAGCAGCTGCAACTGCTATTAGAATTGAAGGAATTACCCACGAGTTTGATACTATTACAGGAGTTAAAGAAGATGTAATTGAAATAATTTTAAATATTAAGGAATTAGTAGTTAAAATATTTGCCGATGAACCACAGATTTTGAAATTAAAGGCAAAAGGCAAAAAAACAGTGACTGCAGCAGACATAACCCCCAATATTAATGTAGAAATACTTAATCCTGATTTAAAGCTAGCTACTTTAAATGGCAATGCCAAACTATATATGGAGATAGTAGTTGAAAAAGGAATGGGTTACTTCCTCTCTGAAAAAAATAAAAAATCGGATCAACCAGTAGATACCATCTTTGTTGATTCTTTTTTTTCACCTATTACTAAGGTCCGCTATGATGTGGACACTGCCAGTCTGAGTCAATTTTCTAATTACGAAAAATTAACTTTGGAAATATTTACTAATAAAAGCATTTTACCCGATGAAGCTTTGAGTAAATCAGCAAATATATTGATTAAATATTTAAAGATATTTACTAAGTTTTCTCCCGAAGATGTCGAATTAGAGGGCGAACTTATTTCAAAAGAAGAAAAAGAAAATAACGAAAAAGAAAAAATCTTAAATAAAAGCATTGAAGAACTAGATTTTTCAGTTCGCTCGTATAATTGCCTAAAAAAATCCAAGATAAATACATTGAGAGATTTAGTTAACTACTCTCCGATGGAAGTTATAAAGATAAAGAATTTAGGAAAGAAATCTTTAGATGAAATAAAAGAGAAAATAACTAAGTATGGATTTGTCTTAGGTGAAAAAATACACCAGGAGGATTTTTAGGATGAGACACAAGAAATTAAAAGGAAAATTAGGTCGCAGTAGTAGTCATAGAAGCTCTTTGTTAGCTAATTTATCTATTTCACTCATAACTCATAAAAAGATTGAGACCACATTCACTAAAGCAAAAGAAGTCCGAAAACATGTGGAAAAGTTAGTAACCATAGCTAAAAATAATAATTTACATGCCCAGAGAGAGGTACAAAAAGTAATAAGAAATAAAAAAGCTTCTAAAGTATTATTCGAAGAAATTAGCCCAAAGTATTTAGAGAGAAATGGTGGCTATACACGTATTGTGAAAACTGGATTTCGCAAAGGTGATGCGGCATCTTTAGCTGTGATTGAATTTGTAGAATAATTGAAGAACAAATGAAAAAAGGTTAAAAAGTTTTATGTTAAAACTGATGATTTAATAGTTAAACTTTTTAACCTTTTGATTTTTATAATATTGTATTATTAAGTATCAAGTATTGCTTATATCGTAGAGCGGGTAGCGTTTAGCGTATAGTTTGGATTAATAAAATACTCGTCCTAATTAAATTAAAAACTTAAAACGAAAAACCATAATTCAAAGCTAAAAACTATTTATATAAAGTATTGATTTTAATGTAGGGGTCGAATTTATTCCACTCGTGTTTTGCGAGAGCTTGATAAATAAAACTCCTACACTAAATCTTTTTACTCTCTATGGTTTTGCAGAACTTTTTATGGCCATATGCGATACGTCCCTATCCTATATCCGCTGTACGCTATACGCTAAAACATGAGATACGATTCACAAGGTACGAAATACGAATTTATGTGCTGAATTCTGTATTCTATCTCTTTACTTCTTTACTACATACTATATACTAAATACTATATAATAAGTGGTGAACATTTTGATTAAAATAAAAAATTTAAGTCACATATACAATTATCATATGAAAGATCAAATAAAAGCTTTGGATTCTATTAATTTAGAAATAAAAAAAGGTGATTTTATTTCTATTATAGGTTCTAATGGATCTGGAAAATCTACTTTAGCTAAACACATGAATTGCTTGTTGCTTCCTACTATCGGAGATATTTGGGTAGATGAAATGAATACCAAGGATAAGAGCAAAACATGGGAAATAAGACGAAAAGTTGGTATGGTATTTCAAAATCCAGACAATCAGATCATTGCAACTACGGTGGAAGATGATATAGCTTTTGGCCTGGAAAATATTGGAATAAAGACAACACTTATGAGAGAACGGGTTGATTGGGCTTTAGAAGTTGTAGAAATGAGAGAGTACAAAAAAAGCGAACCGCATTTACTTTCAGGTGGACAAAAACAAAGAGTAGCAATTGCTGGGGCAATTGCTTTGCACTCTTCCTATTTGGTTTTAGATGAACCTACGGCAATGCTCGATCCCCGAGGTCGAAAAGAGATAGTAGATATTGTTAAGAAGTTAAATTTAGAAGAGAACATTACTATCATTTATATTACTCACTTAATGGAGGAGGCAGTTGAGTCTAACCGGGTAATCGTATTAGATAAAGGAAAAATTGCTCTCATAGGAAAACCTGAGGAGGTATTTACTCAAATAGAGGTTTTAAAACAATTAAGATTGGATGTTCCTCAAATAACCGAACTCGCTCTAAGATTAAACAAAAGAGGAATAGATATATCTCCCCATATATTGAAAGTTGAGGATATGGTGGAAAGTTTATGTTTATACATTTAGAAAATATATGCTTTACCTATAGTTTGGGAATGCCCTTTGAAACAGAAGTATTAAAGAATATCAATTTAGAGATTGATAAAGGTGAATTTATTGGTCTAATCGGGAATACTGGTTGCGGAAAAACGACTTTAATTCAGCATTTTAACGGTTTACTTACACCAACTTCTGGTAAAATCTGCGTTGAAGGAGTGGATTTAAATAAAAAAGGAGTAAACCTTAGGTTAGTAAGACAAAAAATAGGTTTAGTGTTTCAGTATCCCGAGAATCAATTATTTGAAGAAACAATTTATCAAGAAGTAGCCTTTGGCCCAAGAAAATTAGGTTTACCAGAAGGAAAAATTGAAAAAAGAGTCAGAGAAGCCTTAAAGATGGTCGACCTTGATTATAACCTCTATGCAGAACGTTCTCCTTTTTCTCTAAGCGGAGGGGAGATGCGACGAGTCGCCTTAGCCAGCATACTTTCCATAAGACCAAAAATGTTGATATTAGATGAACCCACTGCCAATCTTGATCCGCAGGGAAGAGATAATATATTATCTGAGATAGAAAAAATACATTATAATTTCGGAATGACTGTGGTATTAGTATCGCACAATATGGAAAAGATTGCCGAGACAGTAAAGCGTCTTTTAGTAATGTATCGAGGAGAAATAATTATAGATGATACTCCCCAAGAAATTTTTGAGAAGCATGCTAACGATCTAGTGAAAGTGGGTTTAGGACTTCCACAGGTAACCGAGTGTATGCATAAATTAAAAGCAAAAGGAAAAGATGTATATACCGGGGTATTAACCGTAGATGATGCTGAAAGAGAAGTGTTAAAAAAAATGAAAAAACCAATAAAGAGATAAATGCTTAAAGAGTGTAATTTATAAATTATTATTAAAAAGATGGGGAAAGATGAGAATATTAAGGAATATTAGCTTTGGTCAATATATCCCAAGGGATTCTTTAATTCACAATTTGGATCCCAGAATAAAAATATTGAGTTGTTTGGCTATAATTGTAAGCTTGTTTTTAATAACAAAATTTTCAGGATATTTAATTTTAGGGTGCTTTGTATTAATTAGCATTATTATTTCTAAGGTACACCCAAAATTTGTTTTCAGGGGTCTGCGTCCCTTATTATTTATTATTATATTTACTCTGATAATCCATCTTTTTATGACTGAAGGAGAAGTGATTTATCAGTTAGGCTTTTTAAAAATAACCCGAGAAGGATTAGTAAAAGGACTGCTTGTTTCTTTTCGATTATTTATCCTAATTTTAACTACCTCCCTGCTTACCTTGGCGACCTCTCCTATATCTTTAACTGATGGAATAGAAAGGTTATTGTCTGTTTTTAAATTCATAGGTATGCCCGCTCACGAAATAGCTATGATGATGACTATAGCACTGAGATTTATTCCGACTTTATTGGAAGAGACAGAAAAAATAATGAAAGCTCAGATATCTCGAGGTGCAGACTTTGAAAGTGGAAATATTTTTAACCGAGCAAAGAATTTAATACCTATTTTAATACCCTTGTTTGTTAATGCGTTTCGACGTGCTGATGAATTAGCCATTGCTATGGAAGCTAAATGCTATAGAGGGGGAGAGGGTAGGACTCATTATAGAGAACTAAAAATCAAAAAAACTGATATTTTAACCTTTGTTCTCACTATTGTTATCACTATTACAGTGAGTGTAATGTTTTGAATTCGTATATCGAGGGAAAAATGATTAACATAAAGCTTACCCTAGAATATGAAGGAACTAAATATTATGGCTGGCAAAGACAAAAAAATCTTTTAAGCATACAGGGAATTTTGGAAGAAAAAATATCTCAGATTACCCAAGAAAAAATAGTACTTAATAGTTCTGGAAGAACCGACGCAGGAGTGCATGCCTTAGGACAAGTAGCAAATTTTAAAACTAACAGTTCTATTCCCTGGGTGGAATTACCTTTGATTCTAAACCGATTGCTACCCTTAGATATCAGGATTAAAAAAGCAGAGGGAGTAGATGATAATTTTCATGCCCGTTATAGTGCAGTTAGTAAAATTTATCATTATTATGTTTTTAATTCTAATCTAAATAATAATTATCTATCTATTTTTTTAAGAAATTATGTATATTGCGTTTATAAGAAGATAAATTTAGAAGAGATGAAAAAAGCCAGTATATTTTTACAAGGAAAACATGATTTTACATCTTTTGCCTGTTCGGGGAGTAGGATTAGAAACTGGGAAAGAACTATTAAAGATATAAACATAATCAGGAAAGGAAATATATTTTGTTTTCATATTGAGGCCGATGCTTTTTTATATAAAATGGTTCGTACCATCGTTGGTACTCTCTTGGAAGTAGGTAAGGGGAATATAAATTATTTAGAGATAAAGAAGATATTAGAAGCTAAAAATAGAAAAATGGCAGGTAAAACTGTCCCCGCCAAAGGACTATTTTTAATGAAAGTAAAATATTAATTCACTAATTGATTAGACAATTAGTGAATTAATATTTCGTATCGCGTAAAGAAACCAGAATTTAATACTCGAAGCCTTTATAACGTATAGTTTATAGCGTATAGCATTTAGCTATTTAAATATATCCGAAATTCAAGATACGATTCACGAAATATAAAATCCGAATCTAACTATATACTAAATACTACATACTATATACTATTTTAGCTTGACATCAGGACTTGGTTATATTACAATTTACTATATTATTTTCTAATAAATAACAAGTATTTTAAGGGGAATAAATAATTAATTTTTTTAAAAATAAATTACATATGAAATTATTAGGCAGGGAGGAACAAAGTGAAAACCTACAGTGCAAAAGCAGAAGATATTGACAGAAAATGGTATCTAATTGACGCAGAAGGAAAAATATTGGGGAGATTAGCTACTCAGATAGCTACAATATTAAGAGGAAAGAATAAACCAACCTATACACCATCTATGGATTTAGGTGATTATGTAGTGGTTATAAATGCTGAAAAAATAAAAGTAACTGGAAATAAACTCAAAGGAAAAATATACAGGTATCATACCTCTTATCCAGGAGGCTTAAAAAGCGTTATTCTGGAAACATTATTAAAGAAAAAACCAGAATTAGTGGTGAAAAAAGCAGTCCAAGGCATGATTCCTCATACAAAATTAGGTAGAGCAATGATTAAAAAGTTAAAGATTTACAAGGGGAATGAACACCCCCATCAAGCTCAAAAATTAGAAAAAATTAACTAAGCACGAGGAAGGAGGTTAAATACTTGTCACAGACAAAAAGTTATGGTACCGGAAGAAGAAAATCCTCAATTGCCAGAGTTTGGTTAGTCCCTGGCAAAGGTAGTATAAAAATTAACAAAAGAACATTAGATAATTATTTTGGACGAGAATCTTTATCGACCGTAGTAGAGAAACCTTTAGAATTAGTAAATAAAAAGAATGAATTAGATGTTTTTGCTAAAGTAGAAGGAGGGGGCATTACTGGCCAAGCAGGGGCGCTACAACATGGAATTGCTAGAGCCCTTCTGCAATATGATCCTACTTTGCGCTCAATCTTAAAGAAAGAAGGTTTATTAACTCGGGATGCAAGGATGAAAGAAAGAAAAAAATATGGTCAAAAAGGCGCTCGGGCCAGATTCCAATTTTCTAAGAGATAATTATTTTTACGTCATTGAAAAGAGAAAGGTTAGCTAAGTAGTAAGGCGCCTTTCTCTTTTTTTTAGTTTTTTATCTGAAAACTACACAAAAATCGTATCTCGTATCTCGTGAATTGTATCTCGCCAAGAAATAGTTGGTTGCTTGTGGATTACCTGGTCGTTAGCATAGGAATGCAGTAACGACTAATTTATCTTTTATAATTATTTTCCCTTTTTAAGGAAAGAAACAATGAAAAGAAATCCTCGATTAGATATTTATTTAGACAAGATAAAAAGTAATTCAGAAAATATTAAAGCCCTTTGTTTAAAACACGGAATTAAAGTAGTAGGAATAACTAAAGGATGTTGTGCTATTACGGAAGTAGGTCAAGCCATGATAGACGGGGGGATAAATATTTTAGGCGATTCTCGAATTGAGAATCTCAAAGGATTGAAAAAATCTGAACTTAAAGTAGAAACGATGTTAATAAGGATTCCTATGTTAAGTGAAGTGGATAGAGTTTTAGATTGGGCAGACATAAGTTTAAACTCAGAAATTTCGGTAATTAAATCATTATCACAGGAAGCTTTAAAGAGAAAGGCTGTTCATAGAATAATTCTGATGATAGACTTAGGGGACTTAAGGGAAGGAATTATGCCAGATGATGCTTTGCAAATGGTAGGCGAAATTAGAAAATATCCAGGAGTAAAAATAATAGGTATTGGTGCAAATTTTTGCTGTATCAGCGGAGTAATGCCTACTCGGGAAAACCTAACTAAACTGGTTGAATTAACTGAAGAAATCGAAAATAATTTTCATATAAATTTGGAGGTAATTTCAGGGGGCAATACCAGTGTTTTAAAATTAGTTGAAGATGACATTATCCCCAATAGAATAAATCAGTTAAGGATAGGAGTAGGTATTATGCTTGGCCAAGATGATGTAAGATTGCGCAATATAGCAGGCACCTATCAAGATACTTTTATTTTAACTGCAGAAGTTATAGAAGTACAAGAGAAGCCATCTTTGCCCCGAGGAGAGATTGGTCGGGATGCTTTTGGGAAGATACCCGTTTTTCGGGATTTAGGAATAAGAAAAAGAGCCATTTTAGCAATAGGGAAACAGGACATTTATCTGAATAGTTTGATTCCTTTGAAAGAAGGAATAAAAATAGTAGGTGCAAGTAGTGACCATTTAATTATTGATATTACTGATTTTAAAGAAGAATTAAAAGTTGGTGCTGAAGTAAGGTTTAAATTAAATTACCCCGCATTGCTTTCTGCCACCACTTCAAAATATGTAAAAAAATATTTCTACAAAAGGAAGGAGAAAAAATAATGGCTATAAATATGAAAGGCAAAAATTTAGTATCCATTAATGATTTGAGCAGAGAAGAGGTTACTCAAATATTAGAAACTGCTGAGATTATAAAATTGAGATATTATTCTCATGAAGAACAACCTCTTTTAAAGGGAAAAGTTTTAGGAATGATTTTTCAAAAACCTTCTTTAAGGACCAGGGTATCTTTTGAAGCAGGAATGATTCAATTAGGTGGACAAGCAATTTACTTAGGTCCCGGTGATATAAAATTAGGAGAAAGAGAAGCAACTAAAGACATTGCTCGAGTGCTATCTCGTTATGTAAACGGAATTATGGCTCGAACTTTCAATCATGAAATAATGTTAGAATTAGCTAAGTATTCATCAGTTCCAGTTATTAATGGATTGTCTAACCTTTTGCACCCCTGTCAAGTTTTAGGTGATCTGTTAACGGTTAAAGAAAAGAAGGGTAGATTGTCTAATCTTAAATTAGCTTATATTGGCGATGGAAATAATGTGGCACATTCCTTATTATTTGGAGCGGTTAAGGTAGGGATGGACATTGTGTTAGCCGTTCCTCCTGGTTACGAGCCGAAGGAAGAGATTGTAAATCTAGCCAACGAGGATGCTAAAAAAATAGGTAGCAGAATAGAAATTATCCAAGATCCAAAAGAAGCTGTAGTTGGAGCTGATGTCATATATACCGATATTTGGACCAGCATGGGATTTGAAAAAGAGAGTGAAATTAGAAAAGATGTGTTTAAGCCTTATCAAATAAATCAAGATTTAGTAAATAAAGCAAAAGATGATGTAATAATCTTACATTGCCTGCCTGCTCATCGTGGGGAAGAGATAACTGATGAAGTTATAGATGGTCCTCATTCTGTAGTAGTTGATCAGGCAGAAAATAGGTTACATGCTCAAAAAGGTATCTTAGCTTTGCTATTATAAAGGGGAGAATCAAGTGCCAATCTCTTTCAGTATTTTAGATCTTATAGACATATTAATCATTGCTTTTATTTCCTACCACGTAATTCTCTTAATCAAAGATACGCCGGCAGTGCAATTAATCAAAGGTCTGGTTATTCTTTTTATCGTTTCTTTTATTGCTGATCAGCTTGGTCTTAGAACTATTAATTGGCTTCTAAAAGGAGCCATGGCTATGATGGTTGTAGCCCTGCCTATAATATTTCAACCAGAAATAAGAAGAGGGTTATTAAAGATGGGGAAAAGAGGATTTTTTATAAATACCTCCTTTCTGCACAAGGAAGTCGATAAAAAAATTGAACAATTGATAAATGGATTGGTTATGGTAATGCCAATGCTTTCCAGTAAACATAAAGGAGCTTTGGTGGTTTTAGAGAGAGAGGTAGGTTTAAAAGATATTTTAGAGACCGGTATTATTTTAAATAGTGAATTTTCTCCTGAATTATTATATTCTATATTTATGCTCGACTCTCCTTTACACGATGGAGCTGTAATTCTTAGAGGGGATAAGATTGCAGGGGCGAATTGTATTTTACCCCTAAGCGAGAGAATGGATATTAGTAAATCTTTAGGTACCCGACATAGAGCAGCTTTAGGGTTAAGTGAACAGACAGATGCTTTGATAATTATAGTATCAGAAGAGACAGGAAATATATCCATTGCTTTAGATGGAAAGATTACCCGACCTATGGAACCCCAGGGATTGAAAAAGATGTTAACGCATTTATACCAACCTAAGATAATCTCTGAATTTGGTTTCTGGCCGACAGAGGATAATAAAAAATGAAAGAATTAAAAAATTGGTTTTTAAAAAATATAGATATCAAATTACTCTCTTTATTTTTAGCGATAATTTTATGGTTGTATATAGCAAGCGGAGAGAACCCCATAGTAGAGAATTTTATCGATATATCTCTTATCCAAAATAATCTCAGCGAAGACTTAGTGATAAAGGAGTTTCCCACAAATGTAAGCATGGGGATTAAAGGTCCCAAAAATATAATAAATAACCTTTCTCCTCATCAGATTAGCGGGATAGTAAATTTTTCTGAAATTAACACAGAAGGTCTATATAAATTAAAAGTAGAAGTTGTTGCTCCTAAAGGAACACAGATCACCAGAATTATTCCTCCGGAAATAAAAGTTGAAGTTGAAAAAGTTTTAACTAAAGAGATTGAAGTTGAATATAGTTTAATAGGGGTTCCTGAAAAAGGATATTCTTTAACTGACGAACCCCAATTTAATCCTTCTAAGGTTAAGATAATTGGTGCTCAGAGTGTATTAGAAAATATAAAACAGATAATTTGTGCTATTGATATTTCCGGAATAAAGGAAGATCTGAGCAGAAAACTAACAGTAAAAGCAGTTGATGTAAACGGAAATGAAATCAAAGAAGTAAAGATTGAACCGGATATAGTGGAAGTATCAATTTCTTTAACTCGTGGGTATCCCGAAAAACAATTAACAGTAAAACCAAAAATAATCGGGAAGCCAGCTCCGGGTTATTACATTTCTGAAATATTATCTGATCCCGATGATATAAAGATTTTTGGTAATTATTCTAAAATAAGTAATATTGAATTTTTAGAGACTATTGCCATTGATGTAAGTGGAATTACAAAGACTCTTACAGTGAAAGTCCCACCGGCCTTAGAAGAAGGTTTAAATATAGTGGAGGGTGAGGTTGAACTAATAGAGGTAAGCATACAAGTTAAGGAAGCTGTAATTCAGAAAACTCTAAAAGACGTTTCAGTTATACCTCAGAATTTTTCTCCCTTTGTATCTTATGAAATAATACCAAAGGTAGTTGATATAACTGTTGAAGGAAAAAGTGTGTTAATCGATAAATTACAAAAAGATATAAAAAGCTTTGTAGAATTTACGGATGTTTTTAAGGTAGAACAGAAGGTAAAAGTTAAAGTAGATCTTCCCGAAGGAATTTCTTTAATTAAAGTTGAACCAGAAGAAGTAACGGTGTTGATTAATAAATAGGATTTATAATTCACCAATTATCCGGTTTACCAATTGGTGAATTAATATCGAGGTAGTTTATGAAAAAATTATTTGGAACTGATGGGATAAGAGGGATTGCTAATAAAGAGCCTATAACTGCTGAGGTGGCCTTTCATATAGGAAGAACCGGGGCATATTTATTTAAAAATGAAGCTAATCCTGGGATATTAATTGGTAAAGATACTAGAATTTCAGGGGATATGTTAGAAGCTGCTTTAATAGCAGGAATATGTTCAGCAGGTGTAGATGTCTTAAAAGCGGGGATAGTACCTACCCCCGTAGTAGCTTACCTAACCAGAGCTTACCATGCTAATTGCGGTATAGTTATTTCTGCTTCACATAATCCCTTCGATCACAATGGCATTAAATATATTAGAGGAGATGGTTTTAAGTTTTCTGATTCAGAAGAAGAAGAGATAGAGAAAATATATTTTGAAAATCATTCAAAGGATGAATGGCCTACCAAGAAAAATATTGGCAGGGTAAAAGAATTAGCTGGAGCAATAGAAAGATATATTGATTACATAAAAAATACCCTCCCCCCAAAATTTACACTTAAGAGATATAAAATCGTTTTAGATTGTGCCAATGGTGCTTCTTTTATGATTGCCCCCCGTGTTTTTGCAGAATTAGGAGCCGAGATGATTATTGTAAACGATAACCCCAACGGTACTAATATAAATTTTAATTGTGGTTCAGTACATCCTGCTTATTTGAGAAAAGAAGTTTTAAGACAAAAAGCAGATTTAGGTTTTTCTTATGATGGGGATGCAGATAGGGTTATTGCTGTTGATGAAAAAGGAAACATTATAGATGGAGATCAAATAATGGCAATTTGTGCTTTAAATCTTATCAAGAAAACCGAGTTACCCAATAAAACGGTAGTAACTACTTTAATGAGTAATATTGGCTTTGATAGGGCTATAGAAAAAGCAGGAGGAAAAGTGATAAGAACTAATATCGGTGACCGTTATGTATTGGAAATGATGAAGAAGGTTAATGCGGTATTGGGAGGGGAACAATCAGGTCATATTATTTTTTCTCAATATAGCACTACTGGGGATGGATTGTTAACTTCTCTACAGCTTATGAAGGTTCTTCTGGAAGAAGAAAAACCCCTATCTAATCTGGCTTCAATAATGGAAAAATATCCTCAGATTATTTTGAATTAT
Source organism: Atribacterota bacterium (assembly GCA_038203565.1). GTDB lineage: Bacteria > Atribacterota > Phoenicimicrobiia > Phoenicimicrobiales > Phoenicimicrobiaceae > Sediminicultor. The sequence goes on along the minus strand of JBBRDV010000010.1, from coordinate 7,344 downwards.
GAGGTTAAAGATAAAGAACGATTCTTTAAAAATGTTTGCATAAAAAAATTTATTAAAGATATAGAAGAGGAACTTAACGGAAAAGGTAGAATTTTTGTCCGAGCTTCTGGTACTGAACCATTAATTAGGATATTGTTAGAAGGAGAAGATAAAAATAAATTAAAGAAAATATCCCAGGAGCTAAGAGAGGTGATTGAAAAAGAAGATGTTTAAATAGTAACGACTAATTAAGTGAGGGGATAAAAGAAATATAAATTTAAAAAATTAAATACAAGCGCCAGAGCTTACTCAATATAAAGGACTAAGTATTTTGATAGGGTAAGTTGACGAGGAAGGAGTTTATCGATAATTCGACGGATGCTCCTGGGTTGGCCGATCCTTAGAAAACCTGTAAAACTTGTGAGTAATTGCAAGCACAAAAAGGTTTTTATGGCAAAATAAATCCATTCTTAAGTATTCTTACACAGGTTTTTCTATTCTATCAAGGACAGTTTTTTAAAAGATAACGTAAAGCTAAAAGTGTAAAGTATAAAACTAAAACTCATAATTTCGAAAAAGTTTCAAATTTTGAATGATAGTTTTTAGTTATTCGCTTTAAACCTTAAGTTTTAGCTATGCTATGCTATAATACAATTGCTTAAAAAAGTTCTTAGATATTAAGGTATTTATTGTAGAAGCAGAAAAAATGGAGAACCCTATTATCTTTCTTAATGGATTGGTAATAGGGTATTTATTTTTAAAAACAAATATTTAATTTAAGAAAGGATTAAAAAATGTGTGGAATAATTGGATATATTGGTTCAAAAGAAGCAGTACCCATTTTGTTAGATGGATTAAAGAAATTAGAATATCGGGGATATGATTCTGCAGGTATTGCTGTATTGAAAGATAATAAAATAAAAATGGTAAAATGTAAAGGAAAGGTAGCCAAATTAGAAAATTTATTAGAAAAAGGTGCCCCGAAAGGTAATATAGGATTAGGGCATACCAGATGGGCTACTCACGGGAAACCCAACAATATAAATGCGCATCCTCACAATGGATGTAATTCAGAAATAGTGGTAGTCCATAATGGTATTATAGAGAACTATACGTCTTTAAGAGAAAGATTAATTTTGGAAGGGCACAACTTTATATCTGAAACAGATACCGAGGTTCTTCCCCATTTGATAGAAAGTAATTATCAGAATAATTTTACTTTAGCAGTAAAGGAATCTTTAAAAGAAATAGAAGGTTCTTACGCTATCGGAGTTATTTCTACTCGTGATCCGGGAAAAGTTATTGCTTCACGTTGCGGGAGCCCCTTGATTATCGGAATAGGAGAAGGAGAAATGTTTTTAGCTTCTGATATCCCCGCTTTACTTAGTTATACCAAAAGGGTAATCTTTTTGGAAGAAAGAGAAATTGCTACTATAACTAAAGATGGAGTAGAGATAATCAATTCCGAAGGTATAATTTTACATAAAGAAGTAATAAATATTGATTGGGATGAAGAGATGACAGAAAAGAGTGGATATAAACATTTTATGCTAAAAGAAATTTTTCAAGAAACTATGGTTATTCGTAGTAGTTTAGAAGATAGAATTAATCTATCTACAAAAGCGCTGGAACTTAACAAACTATCTCTTCCTTTAGATAAAATTAAAGAAATAGAAAGAATATCTATTTTAGCTTGCGGGTCTTCTTATTATACAGCTTTAGTAGGTAAATATATTTTTGAGGAGTTAACTGGTATTCCGGTAGAGGTGGATTATAGTTCTGAATTTAGATATAGAAAAATATTACTGGGCAAAAAAGATCTAGCCATTCTGATATCTCAATCAGGAGAAACTGCGGATACCCTAGCTGCTTTAAGAGCTTGCCGGAAGGCTGGTTCTTATATATTGGCTCTTACCAATGTAAGGGGAAGCACTATCAGTCGGGAGGCAGATAGTGTAATGTATATTAAGGCGGGTCCGGAAATAGGTGTGGCTACCACAAAAGCTTTTATTGGTCAATTAATGTGCCTTTACATACTATCTCTCTATTTTGCTCAGGTCAGGGAGACTCTTGATTCATCGGAGATTAAGAAAATAATTTCCGAGTTAATAAATATTTCTCAAACAGTCGAGATTATTTTACTTAAAGACCCAGAGATTGTTAAATTAAGTGAAGAATTTCATAAATATCATAATTTTCTTTATTTGGGGCGAGGGATTAATTATCCTATCGGTTTAGAGGGGGCTTTAAAACTTAAAGAGATTTCTTATATTCATGCTGAAGGGTATGCAGCAGGAGAGATGAAACATGGTCCTATTGCTCTTTTAGATAAGACTTTTCCGGTAGTGGTAATCGTACCCCAGGATAAAGTTTATACTAAAATGATTAATAATATAAAGGAAGTTAAAGCTCGAGATACTCTGGTATTAGCCATTGCTACAGAAGGTGATAAAGAAATTATCAATATAGCAGATAAAGTTTTTTATATCCCTAAAACTTTGGATATACTATATCCTATTCTATCGGTTATACCTTTACAATTATTTGCATATCACATTGCTGACAGATTGGGATGCGATGTAGATAAACCGAGAAATTTAGCTAAAAGCGTTACCGTGGAATAAAAACAGGAAAGAATAGTATTTTATTGATTAGTGCTCGTGTAAACTTTAATAGGACAGTAAGATAAAGAAAGGAATAGTAATTTTCTTGCATTTTCTATATTATTTTTTTCTGAATCTTTTCTTTTCCTTTACGAAGTACAGGATATTCGATACGTAATACGAATAATAATCTATTTTGTAAAATTATCAGAGAAAGAGTATACTTGTAAAAAAGTATTAAAAAAACTTTAAGGAGGAAGATATAAATGGAAAAAATAACTAAAGAAATGATTTTAAATAAGGCTAAAGAGCTAAATATAAAATTTATAAGATTGAGATTTACCGATATTTTGGGAATGCCTAAGAATGTAGAAATTCCGGTAAGAGAACTGAAAAAAGCCCTTAATGGGGAGATTATGTTCGACGGCTCTTCTATCCAGGGTTTTGTACGGATTGAAGAATCAGATATGGTTTTAAAACCAGATTATTCTACTTTTATGGTAAACCCTTGGGAAGAAGAAAAAGATGTTGCTCGAATTACCTGTGATGTCTATAATCCTGATGGTTCCCCCTTTGATGGTTGCCCCAGAACTAACCTAAAGAGAGTGCTAAAAGAAGTAGAAGAGATGGGATTTACCACTAACTTTGGACCAGAGATGGAATTTTTTCTATTTTTTAGAAATGAGGGAGGAGAAGCGACTACCAAGACTCATGATCGAGGAGGGTACTTCGATCTTTTGCCTGTTGATTTAGGGGAAGAAGCGAGAAGGGATATGGTAATATCCTTGGAAAAATTGGGATTTGAAATTGAGGCCTCACATCACGAAGTTGCTCCCGGTCAGCATGAGATTGATTTCAGATATTGTGATGCTCTCACTGCTGCCGATAGAATAATGACTTTAAAGCTCACCGGTAAAACCATAGCTCTAAAACATAATTTACATGTTACCTTTATGCCCAAACCTGTTTTCGGAATAAATGGTTCTGGTATGCACACTCATATTTCACTATTAAAAAATGGTAAGAATGTCTTTTATGACCCAAGGGGAAAATATGAACTGAGCGAAGAAGCCTTATATTTCATCGGTGGATTATTAAGACATGCCAAAGGTTTTACTGCTATTACCAATCCTTTGGTAAATTCTTATAAGAGGTTAACTCCTGGTTATGAAGCGCCGGTTTATATTGCCTGGTCAGAGAGAAATCGCAGCCCTTTAATTAGAGTACCTGCAGTTAGAGGAGAAGGTGCCAGAGCTGAGCTGAGAAGTCCTGATCCATCATGTAACCCTTATTTAGCTTTTGCCGTAATTCTAAAAGCAGGAATAGATGGAATTAAGAACCAGATTAATCCGGGAGAGCCGGTAAGTCAAAATATTTATACTATGAGCAAAGAGAAGAAAAAGTCTTTGGGTATTGAAAGTTTACCTTCTACCTTGGAAGAAGCTTTGTTAGAATTAGATAAGGACAAAGTAGTAAAATCTGCTTTAACCGATCATATTTTAGAAAATTATATCGAGGCCAAAAGAGAAGAATGGGAAGACTATCGAATTCAAGTTCACCAGTGGGAATTGGATAGATATTTGATGATATATTAATTGCAAGCGTGTAGGAATACAGTAATGAGTAGTATGTAATGAGTAATAAGCTTATATCTTAAAGTTTACAAAAACAGATTACTTGCCACATATTACAAATTACAAAACTTACCTACAAAAGCTGTATAACTAGCAAACCAAATAACCAACTAACTATCTAACTAAACGTATTAGCTGTACGCTATAATATATCTAATATTAAATGCGAAATACAATATAAGAAAAAAGCTTTAAATTCTTTAATTTATATGCTGGAGGTGGAAATTATTAATAATTATCAGTTAAAAAAAATTGATTTAAGAAGTGATACAGTTACCTTGCCAACTGATGAGATGCGAGATGCTATGAATAATGCAAAAGTGGGAGACGATGTTTACCAAGAGGACCCTACAGTTAATCGATTGGAAGAATTGGCTGCAAAAAAAATTGGGAAAGAAGCAGCGTTATTTGTGCCCAGTGGCACTATGGGTAATCTTATCGCGGTATTGACTCATTGCCAAAGAGGAGATGAAGTAATTTTAGAGATGGACTCCCATATTTATTATTACGAGGTAGGCGGTATGTCGGCAGTAGCAGGAGTGATACCACGGTTGATTGTCGGGGATAAAGGAATTCCTGATACTCAGGATATTAAAATGGCATTGAGGGATGAAAATCTTCATTACCCTAAAACAACTTTAATCTGTTTGGAAAATACCCATAATCGAGCAGGTGGAACAATTGTCCCACCGAAAGTAACCGAAGAAATCTGCCAATTGGCCCATCAACGGAATATTCAAATTCATTTAGACGGTGCTCGAATATTTAATGCCGCCATCGCATTAAATATTGAACCTGTTCTTCTTGCTAAAAATGTTGATTCAGTGATGTTCTGTCTTTCCAAAGGTTTAAGCGCTCCGGTAGGTTCGATGTTGGCCGGTTCAAAGGAATTTATTAAAAGAGCACGTAAAAATAGAAAGATGCTGGGTGGAGGGATGAGGCAGGCAGGTATTTTAGCAGCAGCTGGTATAATTGCCCTTGAAAAAATGGTAGATAGATTAAAAGAAGACCACAAAAACGCCCGTATTTTAGGCGAAGGTTTAGCTGACATAGGTGGAATAAAAGTTGATTTAGAGACAATTCAGACTAATATGGCATGTTTTGACCTTCAGGAATCAAGTATGGACACTTTCCAGTTTTTACCCAAATTAGCAGAATATAATATATTGGGTTCACCGCGACCACCTACCAAAGTTCGTTTGGTTACTCATTACGGAATTATTGAAGATGATATTTATGCCACTATAAGGGCGATAAAAGAAATAGTCAGAAATTAGTATCTTTACGAGATACTCGATACGTAATACGCGATACGATACACTAACGACTATTCATCTACCTGTGCGTTGCACCTGTCTGCGTGCAACGCACAGGCAGGCGCAGACAGGCTAGCGACTAATTAATGCAGGGAGGTTTTACTTTTGCAAGGTTTACCAGGATATAAAAACTGTTTTGTTTGTGGGAAAGATAATCCTATCGGTTTAAACATTACTTTTTTTAGAGATCAGGATAAAATTAAAGCGGAGTTTATTCCCGAATCAAAACATCAAGGTTTTAAAGGAATTGTTCACGGAGGAATATTATTTTCTATTTTAGATGAGATAATGGGCAGAACTGCAATCATAACTAAGGATGTTATGACTATGACCGTAGAAATAAACATCAAATACAGAAAAAAAGCCCTGGTAGGTGAAAAAATTATCTTTACCGCACAGATGACTAAAGATTTAGGCAGAATGATTGAGGCTCAAGCGGAAGCTCGTTCGCAAGATGGCACTTTATTAACCGAGGCAAAGGGGAAATTTATAGCTCTATCTAAAGAGATGCAGAAAGAAGTAGAGGAATATTGCAATTCTTAGATTAATTTAAAACTATTGTTAGATAAAATCAATTTAAAAAATATTAGATTACTAATAAATGGGAGCAAACCATGTTTTTTGCTAAACTAGTAATATTATTTTTAATAGTACCAGTAACAGAACTGTATATTCTAATTGAAGTGGGGAAAAAGATAGGGAGTCTAACTACAATTGGTGTAATCATCTTAACCGGGACCATTGGAGCATACCTGGTAAAAAGTCAAGGGTTTATGATTTTAAGGAAGATTCAGAATGATTTAAATGAGGGAATCATGCCAGGGGACAGCTTAATTCAGGGAGCAATTATCCTGGCCGGAGGGATATTACTTCTTACTCCCGGTTTTGTTACAGATATATTAGGTTTTATTTTTTTAATGCCCGTTAGCAGAAACATAGTTAAAAAATATTTATTAAAATGGCTAAAAGGAAAGATAAAAGAGGATAATTTTTATTATAGAGAGTTTTAAAAATGCTTATTCATTTACAGCTAAAAAATAGTAAGAAAAAGGAATAATATTATTGATTATAGGTTGTGGAATAGATTTAGTTAAAATAGAAAGAATAGAAAAAATAATTAAAAAGTGGGGAGATAATTTTATTTTCAGGATATTTACCTCCCTGGAGAAAGAATATTGTGAAAAAAAGAAGGGCAACAAATATCAATCTTATGCCGGAAAATTTGCTGCTAAAGAAGCACTATTAAAAGCATTGGGATTAGGATTAAGAGAGGCTAACTGGAAAGAGATTGAAATAAAAAATGATGAACTAGGGCAACCAATCATAGGTACATCTGGAAAATTAAAAAATATCGCTTCAACAAAAGGAGTTAGCAAATATTTTATTAGCATTTCTCACGCCAAAGAATATGCTATTGCCCAAGTAATGCTGGAGGGTCTATTTGATAAGTGAAAATTACTAAGTGCCCCTACAAAATCATAACAACAGCGAGTAATAATGTAGGGGCTTGATACATCAAGCCCGCAATAAGGACGGGTCGAATAAATTCGACCCCTACATTAAAATCAATACTTTATATAAAAAAGTTTTAAATATTTAATTGTATATTGATAACTAATAGCCAAAAACTAATAAACAGGCAAGCCTCTCCTCGTGAAAACGGGGAACGCCTTTGTCCTACGGGCAGACACAAGGTCTGCCCGTACTAACTAAATAAGAGTTTTGAATTATGGTTTTTCGCTTTTCACTTTAAGCTTTTAATTTGATTAGTACAAACATTTTTTTAATTCAAAAATATACGCTATACTATAT